>CAMUVE010000016.1:0-29060 GCA_947163985.1 uncultured Prevotella sp. | reverse complement strand
GTAGAAGGCAGCATGGTGCTTCGTGCCAAACTGGATATGGCAAACCCCAACATGCACTTCCGCGACCCCATCATCTACAGAATAATACAGACGCCCCACCACCGCACAGGTACCAAATGGCACGCCTATCCTATGTACGACTTCGCACACGGACAGAGCGACTACTTCGAGGGCGTGACACACTCTATCTGTACGCTGGAGTTCGTGCCTCACCGTCCGCTGTACGACAAGTTTGTTGACGAGCTGATGGACTTCGACAAAAACACCACAGGATACCGTCCACGACAGATAGAATTCAACCGTCTTAACCTTACCTACACGGTGATGTCGAAGCGCAAACTGAAGGCGCTGGTAGAAGAGCACCTGGTAAATGGATGGGACGACCCACGAATGCCTACCGTATGCGGTATGCGCCGTCGTGGATACTCACCACAGAGCATACGTAAATTCATCGACTCCATAGGATATACCAAGTTCGATGCGCTCAACGATATGGCGCTGCTTGAGGCTGCCGTCCGCGAGGACCTCAACATGCGTGCCACACGTGTCAGCGCCGTACTGAACCCGGTGAAACTCGTTATCACCAACTACCCCGAAGACAAGACAGAGGAGATGGTTGCAGTGAACAATCCCGAGAACGAGGCTGACGGCACACACACCATAACCTTCAGCCGCAACCTGTGGATAGAACGCGAGGACTTCATGGAAGATGCTCCAAGCAAATTCTTCCGTATGACACCAGGAAAGGAAGTCCGTCTTAAGAACGCATATATAATAATGTGTACCGGATGCACCAAAGATGCTGACGGAAACATCACCGAGATACAAGCAACATACGACCCTGAGAGCAAGAGCGGAATGGCTGGTGCTAACCGTAAGGTGAAGGGCACGCTGCACTGGGTAAGCGCAGACCACTGCAAGAAGGCAGAGGTGAGAATCTACGACCGTCTCTTCAACGTGGAGAACCCCAGTGCCGACGAGCGCGACTTCCGCGAACTCCTTAACCCCGAGTCGCTGAAGACTATCGACAACTGCTACGTGGAAGACTTCGCCGCGACGATGAAGCCAGGACAGTACCTGCAGTTCCAGCGCATAGGATACTTCATGGCCGACTTAGACAGTAATAACGAACACCCGGTATTCAACAAGACAGTAGGTCTGAAGGATACCTGGGCAAAACAGAACAAATGAACAACAACTACTTCGATAGCGAAGAATTCCAGGAAATGCTTCGTAACTACGAAGAAGCAATAAACAACGGAGAGTCGCCACTACTTGATAGTGACGACTTTACGTCTATTGCTGAATATTACAACACAAAGGGCGAAACGGAAAAGGCTTCGGAACTACTGGACCACGCAATAGACATATACCCCACAGCAAGTGCACCGCTGATAATGAAGGCAAGGATGACGCTGATAAACGACGAAGACGACGTGAAGGCGCAGGAGTATCTCGACAGGGTGTGCGACAAGACCGACCTGGAATTCAACTACATGCAGGCGGAGCTGTGGATAGAACAGAACAACGAAGAAGAGGCTGCAGAGCTGCTGCAAAGAGTGTGGGAGGAAAACGAAGACGAACAGGAGGATATGGCGATAGAGATAGCTACGCTGTATGTTGACTACGATATGGCGGAGGAGGCTGCAAGATGGCTGGAACGTCACGACGACAAGGAGTCGCCAGACTATTTAGAGGTGGCGGCACGCATAGAACTGGCACGAAGGAACTACGACGAGAGCATACGACTGTTCAACAAACTCATAGACACCAATCCCTACTCCGTACAATACTGGAACATGCTTACCTTCGCGCAGGTGCTGAAGGGCGACATAAGAGGAAGCATAGAGAGCAGCGAATATGCTCTTGCCATAGACAACAACAATACGGAGGCGATAGTCAACAAGGCTAACGGACTATACAACTTAGGCAACTTTGCCGAGGCGGAGAAATACTACGGAAGGTACAACCGCATAACAAGGGGCGACGCACAGTCGCTACTTTTCCAAGCTTCTTGTCTGTTTGCTATGAACAGGTTTCAGGAGGCTGCATTCCTGTTGGACAAGGCGGAGACGATGGCCGACAAGGATATGCACTACCTCCTCTACGATATTTACCAGAAGCAGGCTTTCGTGCAGAGCAGAATGGGTAATCTGGACAAGGCGCTGATGCACATCAACAAGGCTTACGAGCTGCCGGTTGACAGGAATGAGATACTGGTGTTCAAAGGTCATCTGCTGATGGAACACAACTGTGTGAAGGAGGCTATAGAGAGTTTCAGCGAGGCACTGGACAGCAGCAAGGGCAGTCCGGAGATAATGCTGAAGGTGGGAATGTCGTTATACGACAATAACTTCCCCAAACACGCCTGCAAGATTTTCGAGAAGTACCTGGACGTGACGGACAACAACATAGCACTGCCCTACCTCGCAGCATGTCACCACGATATGGGAGACCGCGAGAAATATTTGGAGTATCTCAAGGAGGCGTGCCGACTGGTTCCCCAAGAGACGGAGATTGTCTTCGACGAGCAATTCCCCGAAGGGGTGAGTCCCGAGAACTATTACGATTACGAAATACAAAACGAGAAACAATGAATATCATAACATCACTACTCGACAACCTTAACTACGGCACTATACTTTTCCTTATGATGCTGGAAAGCACCGTAATTCCTGTGCCGTCGGAACTGGTGGTGTCGCCGGCAGCATACTATGCCGCAGGAGGACATCTTAACGTGTTCCTCATAATACTCTTCGCCACCATTGGCGCTGACCTCGGAGCAACGATAAACTACGTTGTGGCGTACTACGTGGGACGCCCCGTAATATACCGCTTCGCCGAGAGCAAGTTGGGAAAGCTCTGTCTGTTGAACCAGAAAAAGGTGGAACAGAGCGAGGAGTACTTCAACAATCACGGAGTTGCCGCAACACTCACAGGACGACTCATTCCGGGTATCAGACACCTTATTAGTATTCCTGCAGGACTGGCGAAGATGAACTACTGGAAGTTCCTGCTCTACACCACCCTTGGTGCCGGAGCGTGGAACTGCATACTCGCAGCCCTCGGGTGGTACCTCCACTCCGTAGTACCTGCCGACCAGCTGAACGAGAAAATAGAAGAGTACGGAGAATACATTAAATTCGCCATCATGGGCATAGTAGTCCTCGTACTCCTCTATTTCATTATAAAATACTCCTTAAAAAGAGTAAAGAAGTAAGTCTTTTTTATTCTACCTTAAACAGGTCATTTATCTCCGCGATTTCGTCCTCATCGAACCAGTCGCGGAGTTTATTTTGTGCCTTCTCCTTAACGTCTTCGGACACGTCGCCCCACACCTTCTGAAGGACGAAGATGAGTACTGCCAAGTCGTCGCCAAGACCGGCTATAGGAATAGCATCGGGGACAACGTCCAACGGACTGATGAGGTAACCCAGCGCACCAATAATGATGGCTTTGTCCTTCAGGGGAATCTGGTCGCTCTGAAGGGTGTAGAACAACAGCAAGGCGGCATAAACCAACTTGGCTCCGGCACGCTTTGCTATTCTTGAAATCTTCTCCACAAATTCAATCTTCGTGAATTTGTTGCTGTATTGCATAAATTCTGGTAATTCCATTTTGTATATTGTTTTTATTTAAAATCTTTTACGAGCACTTCCCCACACTTCTTCAGGAATTCGGCACGAAGGCTGAAGGTCTTCGACCATGCCTCACCCTCGAACTGATGCATATCGAGGTCGAGTTTCCATTTGCCCTTAGCCTCTATCCTATCGACAACCATCCTGACGGAGAGTTTATCGAGTGATATGGCGGGCTGGTAGTATGTATCGTCGCCTTTGTCGCCTGTGTTTACTTCGCTGATGACGTTCAGTTCTACGAGTTCGTTAAGCAGGTCGTGAACCATACGGATGGGGATGCCTGTCTGCAACTTTAACTCGAGTGCTGTATAGGGTCTCTCTCCTTCCTCGAAACGTTTGCAGATGCGACTTGCAAGCAGCAACGAGAGCATTAATTTGTAACGGTGGCTGAGGTCGGAGGTGTTGGTGCGGAAAGCAAAGTCCTCGAGGTTCTGATTGGTGTAACAGAGATTAGCACCAAAGAGACAAATAATCCACGATATCTGCACCCACAACAGGAAGAGCGGCAGGGCGGCAAAGGAGCCGTAGATGGCGTTGTAGCCGGTGACCCATATCTGGGAATGGATGTAGGCGAACTGAAGACCCTGCATAGCACAACCTGCCAGGATGCCCGGTACTATGGCGCTGCTGAAATTCACCTTCGTGTTTGGCATGAAGATGTAAAGGAAGACGAATACTGCCGACATCAACAGGAAGGGGGTGAGGTCGATGAGAAAACGCAACAGCGGACCAAGGACGTAGGTCTCAGAGAGGTTATTGCCGGCGAAGGAAGTAACCGCTATCGTGAGTCCCGACGTCACCACAATACCTATCGGAGCCAGGAAGAACATCGAGGTGTAATCGGTTATCGTCCTGTAGATGCTGCGGGGCTTGTTGACCTGCCAGATATCGTTGAACACCTGTTCTATGTTGTCGATAAGCATTATTACGGTCCACAACATAAACAGCAAGCCGACGCCTAAGAACACGCCGCTCTTGGTGTGTACCAGATAGCTGTTGACGAAACTTATTATCGTCTCTGCCGCCTGCGGCTGTGACGAGAGAGTATCGCGGAACCACTGTTCTATGTAGATGTTATAACCGAAACCACGGGCGATGGCGAAGACGACAGCAATGATAGGAACGATAGCAAGCAACGTGCTGTAGGTCAACGAGGCTGCTGCCACAAACATCTTCTTGTCGAGGAACCACTCTACGGTGAGCAGCAGCATCTTCAACAACTTATAGAAGAAAAAGCGTACAGCAGATACTTCGTCGCGTTGCACGCGCCAAATGTCCACCTTAAGAAAATGCATCAAGTTGCTCATCAATTCTCATCTCTAAATTCTCAATTAAAAGTCAGTGCTCCTATAAGCCGGGTTCTGTTCCGTCAATGACGGTGCCTGTCATTTATCTACTCCGCAGGTCACCCTACGGCTCAAGCATTCTACCCTCCATCGTGTCACGAATGACATCGGGCGGGCTACCCTCAGCCGATGGTTTACATGAACTTGCAGCTCCCAGCCGACACAGCCAGACGATCACCCGTCTGCTGGTGGTCTCTTACACCACCTTCTCACCCTTACCCTTTCGGGCGGTCATTCTCTTCTGTCGTCGCCTACTGTCACCAATAGCTTCTATTTTCGGAAGTGGGATGCCCTATGCTGCCCGGACTTTCCTCTCGTGTCATACAACACCAGCGACAAGCCGGAACACTGACGCTGCAAAGGTAGTGCAAACCGAGCGAAAAACCAAAGAAAACTTGAATTTTCTTTGGCTTTCCGAGGTGCAGCCTACCTTATTGCTGCCAGATTTCTCTCTAACTGCTCCACAGAACTTGCGCCGACGAGAACGGACGTTACACCCTGCTGCTCGAGAATCCACTGAAGCGACTTCGCAGCAAGAGTCTTACCCTCTTTTGCTGCCTCGTCGTTCCACTTGCGTATCTTCTCCAACAGCTCAGGAGTGAGCATCTCTTCGCGGAGGAAGATTCCCTTCGACATTCGTGAGTCGGCGGGAATACCTTTGAGGTAACGGTCCGTGAGAAGTCCCTGCTCGAGGGGCGAGAACGCTATGAAGCCGACGCCCGACTCGTGACAGAGCTGCAGGATGCCCTCTTCGATGGGAGCACGATAGAGACGATTCAGCTTTCCCTGATAGATAAGCAGCGGGGTGTCGTGCTGCTTGAGATATTCTATACCGTAACGCAGAGCCTCCAAAGGCCAGTTGGATATTCCCACGTAGAGCGCCTTACCTGCACGTACAATATCAACAAGTGCTTGCAAGGTCTCGTCGAGAGGGGTGTTGGGGTCGTAACGATGACTGTAGAAAAGATCGACATAGTCTAAGTGCATACGACGAAGACTCTGGTCGAGCGACGACATAAGATACTTCCTGGAGCCCCAGTCGCCATAAGGACCCTCCCACATGCCGTAGCCTGCCTTCGTAGAGATGAAGAGCTCGTCGCGATAAGGACGCATATCATCGTCCATGATGCGTCCTAAAGTCTCTTCGGCAGAACCTGGTGCAGGACCGTAGTTATTGGCTAAGTCGAGATGGGTAATTCCGTTGTCGAAAGCATAACGTACTATAGCACGACTGCGCTCGTAAGGGTCAACACTTCCGAAATTATGCCACATGCCCAAAGACACCTTAGGCAACAAAACACCAGAGCGTCCACAACGCTCATACTGCATACCGTTCTTGTAACGATGCGCGTCAGCTAAGTACTTTTCCATATTTTTTTGCTACATTAAGTTGTAAAAGAATTTTCGCAACAAAGGTATAGGAAAAATTTCAAACGACAAAACTATTACATTTATTTTTGCAACTTCATGAAGAAGCAAGACGTTGTAAATAATATAATAAGGTACGCGCAAAGCACCTGAAGCCAACTGAAACTTATACCTGTTACGGTGGCTCCGGGCAACGACGCAATGAGTCTTACGAGGTGGAGCATAGTATCGGCAACAGTGTCGAGAAGCATGCTGACAGTAGCCGGGAAGACGTGCAACAGGTAGATGATGGTACCACCTATTATAATATATGCGGCTGGAACGACTACGAAATTAGACAGCAGGAAGTAAACGGGGAAGATGTGGAAATAGTGAGCAACAAGAGGGGCGGTACCCATCTGGGCAACGAAGGAGATACACGCCATAGACCACACGAAGGCAACGAAACGATTGCGACGCAACCGGAAGGGCATAAGACGAAAGAGGGGCTTGTAAAGAATAATTATAAACAATACGGCAGCAAAAGATAACTGGAAACCTATGTCGTAAACAGAGCTGGGACTGAACAGAAGAATTAAGATTGCCGAAAGACTAAGGTTATTGACGGACGAAGCTTTCCGAAGCATCATTGTAGATAAGGTAATGAGACTAAGCATGATGGCGGCGCGGGTAATACTTGCTGACATACCCACAGCATAGGCATAGACCCATATCGACGAAAGCAGAATGACGTTGAAGAAAAGACGACGACGAAAGGGATAGAATACGAAGGAGAGAAAGAAATAGAGTATACTGAGGTGAAGTCCGGATAGGGCAAGGACGTGAGAGGCGCCGACGGCGGAGAACTGCTGACGTACGGAGCGTTGCAGACGGGAGCGGTCGCCAAGGGTCATCGCGCCTACCAAGCCCCCACCCTGCGTGAGGGTTACCACCTTTGTTATCGGCGGCAAGGGGCGGTATTTGCGATAGTATTTGCTATGAGGATGTGCGAAGAGTACCGACATTACTATTATCACTACTGCCGGCAGAAGAAGCGGACTTCTTCGCAGCGCCTTCTTCAAAGTCCTCAGGACAATCATACTGCTGCGGAAAGAACTTCCGAAAGCGTAGGATGGATATGAACCATATCACGCAACTGTGTCAACGTAGCGTCGCAACACATGAGAACGCTGACTTCCTGAACGATGTCGGCAGCGTGGGCACCATATACATGACAGCCCAGCAGACGGTCGTCGTCTGTTGACACCATAAGCTTCAACATTCCGTCGGTAGCATTCATGGCAAGAGCTTTGCCGTTGGCGCGGTAGAAACTCTTAAGCACTTTGTGGGCTATATTCTGCTCTTTACACTGATCCTCGGAGAGACCTACGCTGGCAGCCTCAGGAATTGTGAATACCGCCGACGGCATAACGTCGAGACGTATGGAGTCCTTTATGCCGAGCATGTGATTCACAGCCTTACGTCCCTGATACTCAGCAGCATGGGCAAGCATGCAACGAGCGTTGACGTCGCCGATAGCATAAACGCCAGGAACAGAGGTCTGCATATTCTCGTCAACGACGATGCCTCGTGGAGAATGTTCTATCGCCGTATTCTCCAAGCCGAAGCCAGAGATACGCGGAGCACGTCCCGTAGCCATAAGTACGAGGTCGGCAGGAACCTGCTGCTGCTTTCCTTTGCGAGAGAAAAAGACGGTGTTGTCGGCAATCCGTTCCACACTGCTCTGCATAAAGAACTCTATGCCGCGTTTCTCGAGAGTCTTGCGCAGACGTTTAGCTATGTCGCTATCGAGAACGGGAAGACACTCCGCAAGATATTCCACAACGGTTACCTTGTAGCCGAAAGCGCTGTATATGCACGCCATTTCCATACCTATTACGCCAGCACCTATTATCACAAGACGGCGTGAAACGGAGTCCGTTGCAAGTCCCTCCGCGGGGGAGGCAGCAAGGAGTTTTTCGGACGTGACGACATAGGGTTCACCGGCTCCCTCAATAGGTAGGATTTTTGGTTCGGAGCCTGTGGCTATAATGACATTACCACCCTCGGCAATGACGTCGGCGACGTCGGCATGTTGACGAACGAGAGTGATATTAGGGTGCGAAATAAGTTGTTCAACGCCTCCGCGCAACTGACTGACAACAGCGTCTTTACGTTCCATAGCCTCAGCAAGAGAAAGTTTCCCCTCCGCTGCTTCATGCAACAGAGTTTTCGTAGGAATACATCCGCTGTTAAGGCACGTTCCGCCGAGTTCACTTTCTTCGTAAACGGTAACCTTCATACCGTGATTGGCGGCGTACAACGCCGTCTCATACCCACCGGGTCCTGCACCTATAATTTTCAGTTCGTTCATAATAACTTCACTCTTCACTCTTCACTCTCAACACCACCACCGGATGCTTTGCCGCCTCCACGTCGTCAACACGTCCTATAGGAGTATTGTGTGGAGCACCCTTTACAAGTTCAGGATTATCGTGAGCCTCCTGTGCTATGGTTCTCATCACGTCAATGAAGGCATCAAGTGTTTCACGACTCTCGTTCTCCGTAGGTTCTATCATCATACTCTCGTGGAAGAGCAGCGGGAAATAGATCGTAGGAGCGTGGTATCCGTAGTCGAGGAGTCGTTTTGCGACATCCATCGTTGTCACTCCTGTTGACTTGTCCTTCAGTCCGTCGAAGACAAACTCGTGCATACAGGTCCTGTCTATAGGCAGTTCGTAGAGGTCCTTGAGACGTTCCTTGACGTAGTTGGCGTTAAGTGTTGCCAGCGGTCCGACGTTTTTCACATTCTCCCTGCCTAACGACATAAGGTAGGCAAAGGCACGCATTACGACGCCATAGTTGCCGTAGAACGGACCTATAGTCACCGTTTCGAGGAACTGTTCCAGTCCTTTGCGCACTCCTACGGGACCGCTTCCGGGTCCGCCGCCGCCGTGAGGTGTAGAGAAAGTCTTATGGAGGTTTATGTGCATGACGTCGAAACCCATATCCCCCGGACGGCAGACGCCGAGCATAGGGTTCAGGTTGGCTCCGTCGTAGTACATCAGTCCGCCGCAATCGTGGATGAGGGCTGCTATCTCAGGGATGTTGCGTTCGAAGAGTCCTAAGGTATTAGGATTTGTCATCATCATTCCCGCTATGGTATCGTCGAGCAGCGTCCGCAGGTGTTCCACATCGACCATTCCGTCTGGGGTGCTCTTCACCTCTACAACCTCGAGACCGCAGACCGCAGCAGAAGCTGGATTGGTGCCGTGTGCGGAGTCGGGGATGATAACGCGGGTGCGTTTGTTGTCGCCCCTACTCTCGTGGTACGAACGTATTATCATAAGTCCCGTGAGTTCTCCGTGAGCTCCTGCGCAAGGACTCAGCGTGAAGTCACTCATACCCGTGAGGGCGCTAAGCATCTTACGCACGCGGCGGTGAAGCTCCAAGGCCCCCTGACAGGTTTTTTCCGGCTGCAGCGGGTGCAGACCGACGAAGGCAGGATGTGCCGCCACCTCTTCGTTGATAATGGGGTTATACTTCATAGTACAGCTGCCCAGCGGATAGAAGCCGTTATTCACTCCGAAGTTGTTCTGGCTGTGGTTAGTATAGTGACGCACCACCGTCAGTTCGTCGCACTCGGGAAGTTCTGCCGGTTCGTTGCGCAGCAATGCTGCAGGCAGTTCTTTAGACGTATGGCTGTAGCTGTTCTTTGGCAGCGAGTACCCACGTCGTCCTTCCTTTGACAACTCGAATATCAGATTTCCGTATAGTCTGTTGTTCATCGCAGTACCTCCTTCTCGATTATTTCCATCAGTCTGTTGATATCACTCTCTGTACGTTTCTCGGTAACGGCGAACATCAGTGTGCTGTCGTCAATCTTCACACCCGCCATAATGCCGTGTTCGAGACATTTTTCCTGCAAGCGGTCAACGTCTCCGTCGAAGGTCACGCAGAACTCGTTGAAGAAAGGCTTGCTGTATGTCGCCTTGAAATGTCCCGTTGCCAGCAGTCTGTCGAATAGTTCGTGGGCTCCTCCGTACGACAGTTCGGCAGCCTCGCGGAGTCCCTGTTTACCCATCAACGACAGGTATATGGTGACATAGAGTGCCATAAGGCTCTGGTTCGAGCAGATATTCGACGTAGCCTTCTGACGACGTATATGCTGTTCACGTGCCTGCAGGGTAAGTACGAAAGCACGCTGTCCGCGGTTGTCGTGAGTCATCCCCACGATACGTCCCGGCATCTTACGTATGAGTTTCTCCGTGCAGCACATATATCCAAGTCCCGGTCCTCCGAAGGACATAGGTATTCCTAACGACTGTGCCTCGCCTACTGCGATGTCAGCACCCCACTCTCCCGGGGTCTTCAGCAGTGCCAGATCGGCGATGATGCTATTAACGACTAGCAGCGCCTTATTCTCGTGGATGGTCTCTGCGAAACCCGTGTAGTCCTCGACGATGCCGTAGCGGTTGGGAGTCTGGACAACAACGCCAGCCACGCCGCCCTCGGCGAGACGGCTCTCCATATCGGTGCGGTCTGTTACTCCGTCGTGCTGTGCTATCTCCACAACTTCGAAGCCGTTGAAGTGGGCGTAGTTTTTCACCACCTTCATAACCTTGGGGTCAATGGTACTGCTCACAAGGACGCGGTTGCACTTCTTCGTTGCTGCCACAGCCATCATACATGCTTCGGCGGTAGCTGTAGAGCCGTCGTACATCGAGGCGTTGCTGACGTCCATTCCCGTCAGTCGTGCCATCATTGTCTGATATTCGAAGATATAGTGCAGCGTGCCCTGCGACACCTCCGCCTGATAGGGGGTGTATGACGTAAGGTACTCCGAGCGCTGGATGATGCTCTGAACTACCGCCGGCGAGTAGTGGTCATAGACACCCGCTCCGGCGAAAACAGTCAGTGGGGTATTCTGGCGTGCCAGCTCCTCCACCAACTGTCGTAGTTCTATCTCGCTGACTGCTGAAGGCATATCGTACTCACCTTTGAAGCGAATAGAGGGGTCAACGTCCTTATAGAGGTCGTCGAGAGTCTCCACCCCCACGACACGCATCATCTCCTTCAGGTCGTCGTCAGTATGCGGAAAATACTTATACATTCTTAATTGAGAATTGAGAATTGGGAATTGATAATTATGATTACTTTTATGCACTGAAATTAAGCTTTATCACAGCATGCTGTTTAAGCTTTATCACAGCACGCTGTGTATGCCTTTGCATCCATCAGTTTCTCCAGTTCGGAGTTGTCGGAGAGTTCCACCTTTATAATCCAGTTCTCATACGGATCTTTGTTAAGCAGTTCCGGCTCGTCCTCGAGTGCGCTGTTCACTTCAACCACTGTTCCGCTGACGGGTGAGATAAGGTCGCTGGCAGCCTTTACGCTCTCCACAGCTCCGAACTCCTCGCCTGCAGAGACTTCGTCGTCCTCTTCGGGCATGTCAACGTAAACGATGTTTCCTAACGCGTTCTGTGCGTAGTCGGTAATTCCTACGTAACCAATGTTACCTTCCACACGAACATACTCATGACTCTCCGAATAGTAGAGTCCTTCTAATACTTTTGCCATAATCTTGATATTTTTGTTTTATTTCTTGTAATTCTTTTCGTAGAAGCGTTTCTTTACCACCACTCCGGGGAAAGTCTTTTTGCGTATCTGTATCTCTACCGCCGTTCCAACCTTGGCGTAGCTACTGTCAATGAGAGCCATACATACCGACTTGTCTGCCGATATTGAGTGGTATCCTGTTGTCACCTCACCGATGACCTTACCCTCCGCCAGTACGGGGTATCCGTGACGCGGTATGGCGCGGTCGGCGAGTTCTATGCCTATGATGCGGCGTGCGGTGCCTTCGGTCTTCTGCTTTACGAGAGCTTCTTTGCCTATGAACTCTGGTTTGTCGAGTTTGCAGAACATGCTAAGTCCAGACATTACGGGCGATATCTCCGGACTCAGCTCGTCGCCATATAATGGCAGTCCCACCTCGAAGCGCAGCGTGTCGCGGCATCCCAGTCCGCAGGGCTGCACACCGGCTTCCATAAGCAGGTCCCAGAGATGAGTTATCAGCGGTGACTCTCCGTAAACCTCGAAGCCGTCCTCTCCGGTGTAGCCCGTACGGCTCACCAGCAGTTCGTCCAACTGTTTGAAGGTATAGAATGTCAGTTCGCTGCACGGTATTCCGAGCACCTCCTCCATGATGCGTTCCGACTCCGGTCCCTGTACCGCTATCTGTGCCGTGAAGTCGCTCTGGTTTGTTATGCGTACGTCGTAGCCTTCGGCATTCTGACGTATCCACGCCACGTCCTTATCGATGTTGGCGGCATTGATGACGAGCCAAAAGCCCTCGTCGGCAAGCTTATACACCAGCAGGTCGTCAACGGTGCCTCCGTCCGGGTAGCACATCATTCCGTAGAGCACCTTTCCCGCTTCCATCTCTCTTACGTCGTTTGTGAAGATATGGTTTACGAAGCGTTCCGCGTCGGTTCCTTCAACGAGTACCTCACCCATGTGTGACACGTCGAAGACTCCGCAATGCCGGCGCACCGCCTGGTGTTCTTCTATTATAGAAGTGTACTGAATAGGCATGTCGTAGCCCGCAAAGGGTTGCATGAGGGCTCCGAGAGCCACGTGTTTGTCGTATAAGCAAGTTCTTTTCATGTATTATAATTATAATCTGTTAATAAATTCTTCTTTCAGGTATTGCCGCTCTATCTGTTCTATGGCGCTTACCTCGTCGTCGCCGAGCTGACAGTCCTCGCTACAGAGGGTGTCAACGAAGAGTTTTTTCACCTCTTCTATTCCGAGCGAGGTATGCTCGCGCAGCAGCGTTATGCGCTGTCGGACGCTCTCCACCCCGTGTTTGGCAAGTTTCTCGTGCGACGGCGTTATGCTCGCCAGCATATTCTCCATATCGGTGTCGTAGAGCAGCGTGCCGTGAACGATGCTGCGTCCAGGCAACTGATAGAAGGCGTTTCCCGATACCTTCCTGTCGCCAATGAGTATGTCGTTACGCCCAGAGGCGTGTGCCTCGATGCCCATCTTGTGAAACACCAGCAGCACCATGTTAACATAGCGGTTATAAGTCAGCGCCACGGAATCGTCAGAAGTGATGAACGACAGCATGACATTGCCCATATCGGCATATACGCACCCGCCACCGCTCTTCCTACGGTACATCTGTACACCGTGCTCACGGCAGTAGGTGGTGTTCACCTCGTTTTCCAAAACCTGATTGCGTCCGAAGATTACCGAAGGCTCCACCTGCCACATGAAGAATGCGTCGTCAATATGCGTCATTCTGCGGGCTACATATTCCTCCATTGCCAAGTAAAAACTTAGCCTTCGCGGAGTATTGTCCTTCAGAGTGATGTGCTTCATGGCAATGACTTGTAAATCTTTGCCTGCAAAGTTAAGTATTTATGTGGTAACTACCAAAGAAAAACCGACGAATTTTGCGGCTTATCCGTTAATAATTTCTGCCACAACGTATTCCGAGCGTGTTCCTATGCGAAACTTTCCGCCCCATATTCCAATGCCGCTGGAGACATAGTAGCGTGTGGCGCCGCGCTGCCATTCGCCGAAGGAACACTCATAGACGGCGTCTGTAATCCACGAGATAGGCCACACCTGTCCTCTGTGGGTGTGTCCGCTGAGTTGGAAATCCACCCCTGCCCGTTCTGCCTCTTCCAGATTATACGGCTGGTGGTCGAGCAGTATGGTGAAGGTGGAAGGTGGAGGGTTGAGGGTTGAGGTATTACCAAGAAGTTCTTTTAAGGACTTTCTCTTTGTGTTAGAGCGGTCGTCGCGTCCTACTATGCGCAGTCCCTCCCACTCTACCACGCTGTCGCGCAGGAGTGTTATTCCTGCCTCGTCGAAGAAGTGTTGTGCATTTGGTGTTCCTGCCAGATATTCGTGATTGCCGAGACACGCCATCACGGGGGCGTCAAGTCTTCTGAACTCCTGCGCAACACCTTCGTAGTCAAGAGGTTTCGTGCTATTGTCTATAACATCGCCGGCAATGAGTATCAGGTCGGCATGCTCCGCGTTAATCATATCCACCCACCGTGCTATTTCCGCCCTGCGGTTATGGTATCCGGCATGCAGGTCGCTCATCATCACTACCTTTAGCGGACGCTTCAGTTCCTTCTTGGTAGTAAGTGTCAGCGGCTGACGGTATTTATGGTTGTAGTGAATGTTCCCATATACGAATATTGCTGTCACCAAAAGGGTTATCCCCAATGCTCCCTTGGCGCTGTCGTTGAGAAGCGTCGCGGGGACCAGGTGACACAGACGACCTAAGTCCAGCGCCAGGAAAATCATGAAGAGGTACAGTAGTATCATTATCCACGACGTACCTATCTCATAGACAACAACATTCAGCGCGAAAGGCATATTCCACCGACTGCCGAAGATGCCGACGAAGAGCAGTAAGAAGGCAGCAACCATCACTCCTACAACGGTCCACTTTGCCCAAGCTACAAAGGGAAGTATTCTGTAAACGTGCCAAAGTATGTACACATTGGCTAATATCGGCAACAGAAGGAAAACAATCATCCAGAATCTCATAATCTTTCTACTAACAAATCAATCGGACTTTGTACAATCCTATTTAGTTTTATGTTCTCCTCACGAGCTACTTCCGTCAGTTCCTTACGATATACATGGGCTATGCTTCCTACTATTCCCACCTCTAAATCGGGACGTCCATACTGCATAACATTACGACGGAAGAACCCGCGGAAGTTTTCCTTTACGAGCTCTCTCAGCGGTTCACTGTCGAGATGAGAAGCAATGAAATGTGACGTCGATGCGAGAAACCTGTTGGCAAGTGGTTTCCTATATACTCGTTCTATAATTTCAGCGTATGTAAGCTGCTCTTTTTCGAGATATTCCTCGAGCATTTCTTTAGGTAAAAGTCCTTTAAAAAGTGCGTTAAAGAAAAGCTTTCCCAAAACAGCTCCACTTCCCTCATCTCCAAGTATATAGCCCAATGGAGGAACGTTCTTAACGATCTCCTTCCCATCATACAGACACGAGTTGCTTCCGGTACCCAAAATACATGCTATTCCTTCATCATTTCCGAAAAGGGCACGAGCAGCTCCAAGCATATCGCTACCCACAAAAATGTCGGCATCGGGATATATGTCTTTAAGTGCCTTTTCCACCTTCTCGCTGAAAGGGGCGACACAGCCGGCACCGAAAAATCGGATTGCGAGGTGCGAGATGCGAGGTGCGAGGTGCTCGGGAATGACATCTTTTATCTCATCCACCGACATGTGTATGGGATTGATGCCTAAAGTCTCTTTCATTGTGGTTTTTCCACCTTCCTCAACTACCGCCCAGTGGGTCTTTGTACTTCCGCTGTCTGCTATGATTGTTGTCATTTTCTCTAAATTTTCCTGCAAAAGTACAACAATTTTCGATTTTTTAGCTACTTTTGCACACGAAATAAATATAATAGAATGAAAAAGTTTTCACTCATATTGTTTTTTATGGCGTTCTTTGCCATAAACTCACATGCCGTACTGAAGGAGAAGGACCTAAGTAACACTCTTGCCATACTGCGCACGGAGCTAACCAAGGAGCACAACGAGCAGGAGCGACGTACGGAGTTCTATAAGCAACAGAACGAGCAGGTGCGCAACGAGCTGTTCGACATTATGAAGAAGAGCAGCCAGAATGCGCTGATGCTCTACTCGCAGAAGTCGGACTACGTCTTCGATCTCACTTACGCCTGTCATGAGGCTACAGAGCAATTCGCCAATTTCAAGCGCAACACCCTGCCCTTCCTTCAGATAATAGAAAAACTCGACGACGAGGTGGTACGCTACGACTCCCTTGTGGTGGTTCTTGAGAAGATGCCTGTCATGATGCTTGACGAAAAGGCAAAGACAGACCGCAACGTGTGTCTCACCTATGCTGTGAACATACGGCGCACAATCATGGAGAACCGCAAACAGATGGAGGACTACGTACGCTATTATGACCATACGGAGAAACGGCTGAAGTACCTCAACGACTACGCCAACCTGCGCTATGCTGAAATTCAAAGTAACATTTTCAAGAACGGCGGTGACAACTACCTCACGATATTGTCAACATTCCGCCGTCAGATTCACGATACCGGCGAGACGATAAGCGAGAAATACCAACCCGTGAAACACTCGCAGTGGGACAGCCGGCTAATCTTCGGACTGTTCATCATCATAGTAGTATATGGGGTTATCTCGGTGATTCTCAACCTCGTAGCGTTCCGCTTCTTCGTTCCCAAGAGGTTCAAGACACAGGAGTTCCTACAGAAGCGCACATGTATAATGATGGCTACAACGGTGGTAACCTTCTCTGTAATATTAGGTATCATACGCACCATCGTCGATCAGAACTTCATCATAATGGCAAGCAGTCTGCTGGTGCAGTATGCGTGGCTTCTCGCCGTCATACTTATCTCGCTGCTGCTGCGCGTCGCCGGCGACCAGATACGTAGTGCTTTCCGCATCTACGCCCCTCTTATCTTCATAGGCTTCGTGGTGATAGCCTTCCGCGTCATCCTGGTGCCTAACGACCTTGTCGATTTGCTTTTCCCGCCGCTGCTGCTCGCCGTGAGTCTGTGGCAGTGGCAGGCTGTCGCCAAGCATAGCGGAAAACTGCCTAAGAGTGACGTCATATACACCTATATCTCGCTGGGAATGTTCATAATATCCACCATCTGCTCGTGGGGAGGCTACACCCTACTCTCGGTACAGATGCTTATATGGTGGCTCATGCAGCTCACCTGCGTGCTTACCATAACGTGTCTCACAGGGTGGATGCACAACTACAGCCTGCGCAAGAAGATTGACGAGAAACCTATCACCAAGACGTGGATGTTCCGCTTTGTACACAGCGTGGTGCTGCCGGCATTGGGACTCTTCTCCCTGCTCATCTCCATATTCTGGGCTGCCGACGTCTTCAACCTCTCGGCGCTGACGTGGATTATCTTCACTACGAAGTTTATCAACACCCCGAATATCTCGCTGAGTCTCTTCAGCATCATTCAGGTCATCACACTGTGGTTCATCTTCAGCTATATCAATAAGGTAAGCCTCGACTTCCTGCGCCTGCATTTCAGCCAGTCCGACGCCAAGAGTGCCGAAAGCCGCGCCATGATGGGCAAGAACGTCATACAGGTCGTAGTATGGGGCGCGTGGGCTCTCTTCAGCCTCGCTATCCTTCACGTCAACACCTCGTGGCTGCTTGTCATCACCGGCGGTCTGTCAACGGGTATCGGTTTCGCATCGAAGGAGATTCTGGAGAACATATACTACGGCATCTCCCTCATGGCGGGACGTATCAAGGTGGGCGACTGGATAGAGTGCGACGGCACAAAGGGTAAGGTGGCAAGCATAAGCTACACATCGACCCTGCTCGAGGCTATCGACGGCAGCGTCATAGCCTTCACCAACTCGCAGCTCTTCACCAAGAACTACAAGAACCTCACAAAGAATCACGGATACGTGCTTGCCACAATACCTTTCGGAGTTGCTTACGGCACCGACATGAAACGTGTCATAAAACTTGTGGAAGACAGCACCAACGCCCTCAAGTTGCCATCTGTGGACAAGAAGAAAAAGGTGAAGGTTATCTTCTACGAATTTGGCGACAATAGCATAAACTTCAAGATGCTCTGCTGGGTTGACGTAGTAAAGCAAGCTGCTACCGTCAGCGAGATTATGGCTAACATCTACAATGTCCTCAACGAGAACAATATCGAGATTCCTTTCCCACAGCGCGACGTACACATTATAAATAAGACTGAATGAAACAGACTATCCCCGTATTGGGAATGATGTGTGCAGGATGCGCTGCTAACGTGGAACGCCGTCTCAGAGAGGCGGAAGGCGTTAGGAGTGCAGGAGTTAACTACGCAGCAAGGACAGCGCTGGTTGACTACGACGAATCTGTCACATCACCCGAGAAACTTAAGGAACAGGTGATAAAGGGCGGTTACGACCTTGTCATCGACGAGGAGGAAAGTGTAGCCGAGATAGAGCACAGAGCATACATAAGACTGCGACGTAGAGTCATAGTGTCGTGGGTTCTTGCCCTGCTGTCGATGGCTATAACAATGAGGTGGACAAACATCGGTTCCGAGGAGGTAGTGCGTCAGACATCGCTAATCCTCGTGGTGCTTAACATGATATACTGCGGCAGACAGTTCTACGTAAATGCCTGGAAACAACTGATGCAGGGAAGCAGCAACATGGACACGCTGGTGGCTATGTCAACAATCGTTTCGCTTTTCTCCGGACATTATGATGCTGCCATAATGATTGTCACCTTCGTACTTACAGGACGTCTTTTGGAGGAACGTGCCAAAGGAAGTACGGCATCAGCAATACAAGGACTTATGGGACTGACACCAAAGACAGCAACCGTTCTCGACGGTGAAGAGCGTCAGGTGCCAATAACAACACTTCAAAAAGGTGACATCATAGTGGTGCACGAAGGCGGCAGGATACCCGTCGATGGCATCACCTACCACCCAGCACCTACCACCCAGCACCCACTCGTCAACGAGGCGGCTATTACCGGAGAGGCGGCACCCGTGGAGAAACACGAAGGCGACAGGGTCTTCGCCGGAACTATATGTATGAAGGGCACGCTGACATTCCGAGCCGAACAGGTGGGCAAGGAAACGCTGCTGGCACAGATAATAAAAATTGTCGAGGAGGCACAGGGCTCCAAGGCTCCCGTACAAAGGGTCGTTGACCGTGTGGCAGCAGTATTCGTTCCAACGGTTATAGCACTCTCACTAATAACAGGATTAGCGTGGTGGCTACTGGGCAACGACACAGCAAGAGCGCTGCAGTCGGCTGTAGCCGTGTTGGTGATAGCATGTCCCTGCGCCTTAGGTCTTGCCACACCGACAGCGCTGATGGTAGGCATCGGGAAGGCTGCTGAGAGGAATATCCTCATCAAGGATGCTACCGCATTGGAGACGGTACGCAACATCAACGCTTTGGTGATAGACAAAACGGGAACACTCACAACACTCGACAAAAATAACCGCGAAGTGCTAAAACCCAATGCCCGCGAGGCTATGGAAGAACTGAAGGGTATGGGAATAGACATCTGGATGATGAGTGGCGACAAGGAAAATGTTGTAGCTCAATGGGCTGACGAGGCAGGCATCGGAAACTATCGCTCGGAGGTTCTTCCGCAGGACAAAGAGCAGAAAGTAAAAGAGCTGCAGCGGGAAGGCAAGACGGTAGCAATGATTGGCGACGGCGTCAACGATGCTCCGGCACTCGCTACTGCCGACGTTAGCATAGCAATAGGACAAGGAACAGACATCGCTATGGACACAGCACAGGTGACGCTGACAAGTACCGACCTCCGCAGGATAGGCGATGCCATACGACTTTCGCGCCAGACGGTAGGTATGATTCACCAGAACCTTTTCTGGGCATTTATCTATAATCTGATATGTATTCCGATGGCTGCAGGAGTGACCTATCTTGTTGGAATAGAATGGCAAATAAACCCGATGTTGGCAGCAGCACTTATGGCTATGTCGAGCATTAGCGTCGTACTGAACAGTTTGCGACTGAAACTAAAAAGATAGGGTTTATAGCAAAAAAGTAGCAAAATGTTTGCGTAAACGGCAGAAATGTTATAATTTTGCACACGTTCCCGCCCTAAATATAAAGAGGTGGGATTTTTGATAAAATGAAAAAGATTGCAATTCAAGGTTTGTTGGGCTCGTTTCACGACATTGCCGCACACCAATATTTCAAGACAGAACAGATAGAACTGATATGCTGTTCTACCTTCGAACAGGTGTTCGAAAACATACATCGTGACAAAACGGTAATAGGCTTGATAGCTATTGAAAACACCATAGCAGGAAGTTTGTTGCACAACTACGAGTTACTCCGAGACTCCGGCACTTCCGTTGTTGGAGAACATAAACTGCACATCTCGCATTGTATCTGCTGTCTGCCGGAAGACGACTGGTCCACGATAACAGAGGTACACTCCCACCCCGTCGCTCTCATGCAGTGTAGGAAATACCTCTCCAACGTTCCCCAGATAAAGGCTGTCGAGGCAGAGGATACCGCAGGTTCTGCACAATATATAAAGGAAAACGGGTGCAGAGGATGGGCAGCAATCTGTAATCGTGAGGCAGCAAAGATGCACGGCATGAAGATTCTCGACGACAACATCGAGGACAACAAGCACAACTTCACACGTTTCCTCGTAGTATGCCAGCCGGAGATTGCCGACACGCAGCGTCCCATTGAAAAGACGGACAAGTCGAGTCTTGTCTTCTCACTCCCCCACGAGGAGGGCTCGCTGTCACAGGTACTCTCCATACTCTCGTTCTACAAGATAAACATGACAAAGATACAGTCACTTCCTATCATCGGAAGAGAGTGGGAATATATGTTCTACATCGACGTCACCTACGACAGTCTGACACGATACAGACAAAGCATAGATGCAATAAAACCACTTACACGCGAATTGAAAATATTAGGAGAATATGAGCAATATTAAACCCGCCGACAGGGTCTCGGCAGTACAAGAATACTACTTCTCGAAAAAACTGAAACAGGTTGCCGAGATGAACGCTGAAGGCAAGGACATTATAAGTCTTGCCATAGGATCGCCAGATATGCCGCCGTCGCAGCAGACAATAGAAACACTATGCGAGGTAGCAAAGCGTCCTGACGCACACGGATACCAGCCCACAATGGGAACACCGGAACTGAGAAACGCTATGGCGGAGTTCTACAAGAGATGGTACGGGGTAACGCTGAACCCGAAGACAGAGATACAACCGCTCATCGGTTCCAAGGAGGGCATACTGCACGTCACCCTCGCCTTCGTCAATCCTGGCGAAGAGGTGCTGGTGCCTAATCCTGGCTACCCCACTTACACGTCGCTCTCGAAAATCCTCGGAGCAAAGGTGGTGAACTACGACCTCATGGAGAACAACGGATGGCAGCCCGACTTCGACGCTCTCGAGAGGATGGACCTCTCAAAGGTAAAGCTTATGTGGACAAACTATCCCAACATGCCCACAGGAGGCGCAGCACGTATGGAGACATACGAAAGACTGGTGGCTTTTGCAAAGAAACATAATATCGTGGTGGTTAACGACAACCCTTACTCTTTCATCCTCAACGACAAACCGCTGTCACTCCTTCAGGTGGAGGGAGCCAAAGACTGCTGCATAGAGTTTAACTCAATGTCGAAGGCTCACAACATGCCCGGATGGCGTGTGGGACTATGCGCATCAAACGAGGAGTTCATAAGGTGGATACTTAAGATAAAGAGCAACATCGACAGCGGCACATTCCGAGGAATACAACTTGCTGCCGCCCAAGCTCTGAAGAATTCCGAAGAGTGGCACCACGAGGCAAACATCGAGACCTACCGACGCAGAAGGGTCATTGCGGAAAAGATTATGCAGATTCTTGACTGCAAGTACGACGATAGTCAGGTGGGAATGTTCCTGTGGGGAAAGATTCCCGAGCACTACAAGAATGCCGAGGAACTCACGGAGAAGCTGCTCCACGAAGCCCGTGTGTTCATCACCCCAGGCTTCATCTTCGGCTCTAATGGCGAGAGATATATCCGCATCTCGCTTTGTGCAAAAGAAGAGAAAATACAATTAGCATTAGAAAGAATAAAAAAAGTAATATAAATGGAACTGCAATTAGAAAAGCTCAATCTTCCAAGCGACAACGAAAGACCTTTCGTCATCGCTGGTCCTTGTTCTGCTGAAACAGAAGAACAGGTAATGACAACAGCTCTTGAACTCGCCAGCAAAGGATGTCACAACTTCAGAGCCGGAGTATGGAAACCACGAACGAAACCAGGCGGTTTCGAGGGCAACGGAGAAAAGGCACTTCCCTGGATGAAGCGCGTGAAGGACGAAACAGGCATGCTGATAACTACCGAGGTGGCAACACCTGAACACGTAGAGCTGGCACTGAAGTACGGAATGGACGTACTATGGATTGGTGCACGAACAACAGCTAACCCCTTCGCTATGCAGGCTCTCGCCGACGCACTGAAGGGTGTTGACATCCCAGTATTCGTCAAGAACCCCGTAAACCCCGACATAGAACTGTGGATTGGTGCGCTGGAGCGCCTTAACATGGCGGGAATAAAGCGCCTCGGAGCAATACATAGAGGATTCTCAAGCTTCGACAAGAAAATATACCGCAACCTCCCAATGTGGCAGATTCCTATAGAGCTGAGAAGACGTATTCCTAATATGCCTATCATCTGCGACCCGAGTCACATCGGAGGACGCAGAGACCTCATCGCCCCACTCTGTCAGCAGGCTATGGACCTCGGTTTCGACGGACTCATCGTAGAGAGTCACTGCGACCCCGACAAGGCGTGGAGCGATGCAGCACAGCAGATTACTCCCGACGTTCTCGACTATATCCTCTCGCTGCTCGTCATCAGAGATGAGAACACCACAACGGAGGGCATCACACAGCTCAGAAAGCAGATTGACGAACTCGACAACGACCTCATGCAGCTGTTGGCAAAACGTATGAGGGTTTGTCGTGAGATTGGTCAGTACAAGAAGGAGCACAACATGACAGTACTCCAGGCTCAGCGCTACAACGAAATCCTCGACAAGCGAGGAGCACAGGGAGCGCTCTGTGGTATGGACTCCGACTTCGTAAAGACTATCTTCGAGGCTATTCACGAGGAGAGCGTACGTCAGCAAATGGAAATTATAAACAAATAAAGACACTTTTTCGCTATGAGGATACTCGTTCTTGGTGCAGGAAAGATGGGCAGCTTCTTTCTCGACCTGCTCAGTTTCGAACACGAGACGGCAGTTTACGAGAGAGACGCTAAACGACTGCGTTTCACTTATAACACCCTGCGTTTCACCACCCTTGAAGAGATAAAAGACTTCAAACCCGAGCTGGTAATCAACGCCGTAACGGTGAAATACACCATCGATGCCTTCAAAGACATCATTCCCATCGTCCCCAAGGACTGTATCATCAGCGATATAGCATCGGTAAAGACAGGACTCAAGGAGTTCTACGAGGCATCGGGAATGCGATATGTCTCCACCCACCCCATGTTCGGTCCTACCTTTGCCAACCTCAACCAGCTGTCTGAAGAGAATGCTATCATCATCAGCGAGGGCGACGACGAAGGCAAGCTGTTCTTCCGCAACCTCTACAAAAATCTTGGACTGAACATCTACGAATACACCTTCGACGAGCACGACAAGACTGTGGCGTACTCGTTGTCAATACCTTTCGTGTCAACCTTCGTCTTTGCGGCTGTCATGAAACATCAGGATGCTCCTGGTACTACCTTCAAGCGCCACATGAGGATAGCCAAAGGAGTGCTCAACGAAGACGATTACCTCCTTCAGGAAATACTCTTCAACCCTTACACCAACGAGAATGTTGCACAGATAAGGAAGGAGCTAAAAGAACTGCTCGACATCATAGACAACAAGGACTCCGAGAGAATGAAGAAATATCTAACGAAGATTCGCGACAACGTAAGACGAGACATTGAAATAAAGCAATAACACACACAAATACTATGAAAAATAAAAGAATACTTGTAGTTGACGACGAAAGAGATCTCTGCGAGATTTTGGTATATAACCTTAACGCTGCAGAGTACCACACCGACGTTGCACACTCTGCCGAGGATGCCATGAAACTCCAACTCACCGACTACGACCTCATCCTACTCGATGTTATGATGGGTAAGATGTCCGGATTTCAATTCGCAGAGATATTGAAGTCAGAAAAAACTACAGCAAAGATACCTATAATATTCCTTACAGCAAAGAATACTGAGGACGACACCCTCCAGGGTTTCGACTTGGGAGCTGACGACTACATAACGAAACCTTTCAGTACCCGAGAGCTCATAGCACGAGTGAAAGCCGTTCTCAACAGGACGGAACAGGAGACAGCCAACGTCGAAGAGGAAATATATTCGTATAAAGGTCTTGCCGTTAACACCACAAACAATGTTGTCACCGTTGACAACAAAGATGTACGACTTACCAGAACAGAATACAAATTGCTCCTCGTACTACTGAAGAACAAAGGTACGGTCTTCTCACGCCAGCAGCTCATTGTCGAGGCTTGGCCCGAGAATGCTGTCGTCAGCGATAGAGCCGTCGATGTGAACATCACAAGAATGAGGAAGAAAATAGGTAAATATTCCGCCTTCATCGTCACACGACAGGGCTTCGGATATTGTTTCAGCATCTAAAAAAAAACTTATACTATGGCACACGAGCATCATCATGAGCATCATCATGAGCATCATCATGAACATCACCACGGACATCATCACTTTCTGTCACGCCGACTGTTGACTATCGCTTGTTCGGTAGTCCTCCTCATCGTGGCGGCTATCATTGTTCGTCAGTATTCGCTGACAACGCTGCAACAGCTGCTGGTCTTCCTGCCGTCGTATCTCCTGGCGGGCAAAGACACGTTGAAGGAAGCTGTCGAGGGAATCGTTCACGGTGATGTCTTCAACGAGAATTTCCTAATGTCTGTAGCCACCATAGGAGCTCTTCTTATTGGTTTCCTTCCTGGTGCCGAGACGCAGTATGCGGAAGCCGTTTTCGTGATGCTCTTCTTCCAGGTCGGAGAACTCTTCGAGGAGTATGCCGAAGGCAGCAGCCGGAGGAGCATAGAACACCTCATGGACATCCGTCCTGATACAGCCTGCGTGGAGACTTCCGACAAGAAGGAACAGACTCTCGCTGTCGAGGATGTTGCTGTGGGGAGTATCATCGTGGTGCGCCCGGGTGAAAAGATTCCTATCGACGGCGTTGTTGTCGAAGGCACATCGTCGCTTAACACTATGGCGCTGACTGGCGAGAGTGTGCCCCGCGAGGTAAGCACCGAGAGCGACGTTGTCTCGGGCTGCATAAACCTCACCGGAGTATTAAGGATTCGTACCACAAAGCCCTACGGCGAAAGCACCGTTGCCAAAGTGATACGACTCGTGGAGGAAGCTGGCGAAAGGAAGTCGAAGAGCGAGACTTTCATCACTCGTTTCGCAAGGGTATATACCCCTATCGTGGTTATTGCCGCCATAGCCCTCGCTGTGGTGCCGCCGCTGATAACCAACTACTCGTCACTCCCCTCTCTGCTCACCTCGGACTCCTCACAGTCCCAACTCATAATGGACTTCTCAAAGTGGCTGTACAGAGCACTCCTTTTCCTTGTCGTCTCGTGTCCCTGCGCCCTTGTCATCAGCGTTCCGCTGACGTTCTTCGGGGGTATCGGAGGTGCTTCGCGCAAGGGTATTCTCATTAAGGGTGCCAACTATATGGACCTGCTTACGAAGGTGAAGACTGTCGTCTTCGACAAGACGGGAACGCTGACACACGGACAGTTCGCTGTCGAGGCTGTACATCCTGACACGTGCGACGAGACACAGCTCCTGCACCTTGCTGCCCACGTAGAACACTTTACTACTCACCCCATAGGTGCCGCACTGAGAAATGCCTTCCCCGACGAGGCTACCGACGGCTGCAAGATTAATAATGTCGAGGAGATAGCAGGTCAGGGAATACGTGCCCAGGTGGGCGACAAGACTGTCTGCGTAGGAAATACGAAGATGATGGACAGCATTGGTGCCAAGTGGCATCCGTGCACACACATAGGAACAATAATCCACGTAGCCATCGATGGCGTCTATGCCGGTCATATCGTGATAACCGACCACATAAAAGAGGACAGCGCGGAGGCTATAAAACGTCTGCACCAAATGGGTGTAGAACGTACCGTGATGCTTACCGGCGACCGCCAGGAGGTTGGCGACGATGTTGCTAAGAAGTTGGGCATCGACGAGTTCCACGCTGAGCTGCTGCCGACAGACAAGGTGGCACACATGGAACGGCTGCTCCGTGAGAAACAGGCTGATACAGCACTCGCCTTCGTCGGCGACGGCATCAACGACGCTCCTGTGCTGGCGCGTGCTGACATAGGAATAGCTATGGGTGGTCTTGGTAGCGACGCAGCTATCGAGGCTGCCGATATTGTTCTTATGGACGACAAACCCGCAAAGATAGCTACGGCAATAAACATAGCACGCAGGACAAACATGATAGCCCGTCAGAACGTCACCTTCGCTATTGGCGTGAAGGTGGCTGTGCTGCTGCTGGCTACGGTGGGCTTGGCAACGATGTGGATGGCTGCCTTTGCCGACGTTGGTGTTACCGTACTTGTCGTCCTCAACGCTATGCGCGCCCTCCATGTAAAAGAATAAAAGCACTACCACTATGGGCATCGCCACCCTTCTGCTCAGCGTCTTCACCTTCGTGGAGCTTAACTGCGAGAACCTGTTCGACTGTCAGCACGACTCGCTGAAACAGGACGTGGAGTGGACCGTCGAAGGCGAAAGACATTGGACGAAGAAACGCTACTGGAAGAAAATCAACAACATTGCTAAGACCATCGTGGCGACGGGCACCAACGGCAACGAGTGGCAAGTGCCCGACATGATAGCGATGACAGAGGTGGAGAACGACTCCGTCATGCGCGACCTCTGTCGCAGGTCGCTACTCAAGAAGGCACGCTACGAATATATCATCACCAACAGCCCCGACGTCAGGGGCATCGACGTAGCACTCCTCTATAACCCCCTTTCCTTCCAACTGCTCAACTCCTACCCTCTCCGCGTAGAACCTCTTGACGGCATGCGTCCCACAAGGGATATTCTCTATGTCCGCGGACTCTGTGCCGACGACACTCTCCACGTCTTCGTCGTTCATTCGCCGAGCAAGTTCGGGGGCAGCAGTAAGACCGACCCCTATCGCATGCAGGTAGCGCGTCGGCTGTGTGGCGCTACCGACTCCATAATGAATATCAACAGCAAGGCAAGGATTATTGTGGCAGGCGACTTCAACGACACCTATAAGGACGCATCGTTGAAGTTTATTAGCCGTCACCGTCTTAACAACATCTCCTACAACGCTACGGGCAGCAACGGAGCACGAGGCACATATAAATATAAAGGTACGTGGGAGAACATCGACAACATCTTTGTCAGCGACAGTCTCCGCGAGCACTTCGTAGCATCACAGGTTTTCGACGCTCCCTTCCTGCTCATCGACGACAAGGACAATAACGGCGAAAAGAAACCCAGGAGAAACTTTGGCGGTTTATCCTGGGCTAACGGCTTTAGTGACCACTTACCGTTAATTGCGACTTTCAACTTCTGACCTCAGGATGCTCAGTATGCGTTCCGCCGTACGACCGTCCCAGCGGTCCGGCAGCTCCGAGTGTTTCCAGTTACCCTCGACCATAAGTTTCATCAGCGATGCCAACTTCTCCGCATCCTCGCCAACCAGTTCGTTGGTTCCTTGCTTCACGGTCTCTATGTGTTCCGTATAGCTGTTCAGCGTTATACACGGAACGCCGTTGAAGGTAGCCTCCTCAGCCACATTGCCGCTGTCGGTTATTATACCTTTGGCGTGCATCGTTAACCATCCGAACTCTAAGTAAGGCAGCGGCTTGCATATTATTGGTGTGGGGTGTCTGTGGTCTGTTATCAGGGGCTCTACCACCTCGCGTGCCTTGTCGCGCAACAGTGCTATGACGGGAGTGCCGCCAGCCGACTGCTCTATGGCATTGAGCATCCTGCCCAGGTTCTCCTTGTCGGCAAGCAGAGCCTTGCGGTTCAGGGTGAATACTATGTAGTCTTTCTCCTCCAACCTCAGCTCGTCCATCAGCGCAGGACGTTTCCAGCGGTCGTGATTATAGCGCAGGTTGTCCAGCAGTATGTTGCCCACCATATACACTCTGCTCTGCTCGGCACCCTCGCGTGTGGTGTTGCTTATAGCGCCTACGCCAGCCGTGAAGAGCAGGTCCGACAGTCCGTCGATAACCATACGGTTTATTTCCTTCGGCATCGAGATGTCAAAGGAGCGTGTGCCTGCCACAAGGTGTGCAAGCAGTATGCCTTGTTTCTTCGTCACTATGGCTGTGGCGAGTGTCGATGCGAGGTCATCGACGACGATAACCACATCGGGAGTATAGCGATGCAGGTAGTGTTCAAACTGACTCATTACCTGTCCTGTCAGTTCGTTAAGGTTCTCACAGTCAACCCCGAGGTATACTGAAGGAGCAGGTATATTGAGGTCGGAGAACAGACTGCCCTCAATGCTCGCGTCGTTCTCCTTCCCCGCATATACCAACTGGTAGTCCACGTCCTCGGTGCGCTCCATGAGTCGTATCAGGGGCGCCACCTTTATAAAGTTTGGACGTGCACCAGCAAGAATACTTACTTTCATCATCAACGTATTATGAATTCTCTTTGAAAAGCTCTTTTATACCGCCTATAGAACCCATTACGTTAGTAGCCTCGTAAGGCAGATATACCGTCTTGGTCTTGTCGCCCTTAGCCAGTTCTTCCATCATCTGGATGTACTTCTGTGCCAGGAGGTAGTTAGCCGGATTGGTCGATTTACCCACTGCCGCTGTAATTTTCTCAATAGCAATAGCCTCAGCCTCAGCCTTACGGATACGTGCCTGTGCCTCACCCTCTGCATGTAGGATAGCCTGCTGCTTAGCAGCCTCGGCACGATTTATCATCGCCGTCTTCTCACCTTCTGATGCCAATATCTCGGCAGCCTTCTCACCCTCTGAGGTCAGAATCTGTGCACGCTTGTTACGCTCTGCCTGCATCTGCTTCTCCATAG
>CAMUVE010000015.1:0-30668 GCA_947163985.1 uncultured Prevotella sp. | reverse complement strand
TAGTCCATCAACTCTGGTAAATAATAATGAAATTCGCAATCAATGATTTTCATGTCGTAATATTTATTTAGTTACAGATTCCATATAACATGCACTTTATCTTGCAAAGTTATAAAATAATGTAAACCTTTTGTTGGGATGTGTCACAAACGGACACATCCTCCTAAAAGGGTTCTTATTATTATAATATGTGTTATTTCTGCTCCAGTTGGAGGGTCTTGGTGGTCTGGTCGCAGACCTCTGTTGGTCCCCAGTACTGTATTGGTCCTGGATAGATGTAGCATGTTTCCTTTGCCCACTTGTCGCGTACTGCAGCGAAAGCCTTGAATGGTTTGCCGTCGAGTTCTACGAGGGCTTTACGGATTACAGGCTTCATCTCGCCGTTACGACGTTCCATGTTCATCATCATGGTGATGGGCACACCGCCAGCCTTCCACTCGTCGGTAGGTGCTGTGGTGTTCTTGACGATTGCCATATATCCTGTCTTGCCGGCAGCGATGAGCTGGGCAGCGCTGGTACCGAGGGCGTAGCAGTAGTCGGCGTCGAAGTTTGATGGTGCTGCGCAGCGTCCTTCGTAGCCGAAGAAGTGATGCTGGGGAGCGAATTTGCCGACGTATTTGCCTTCTTTCTTCCACTCTGCGAGCTTAGTGTCAACCATTTCGGAAATGAGTTTCTCTGTCTCGATGAGGCTTACCTGAACGTTGCCGTGTGGGTCGCGGTCGAGTGAGAGTTGACGTGCAACGCCCTCGGGGAGTGTTGCGAAGGTCTCGGCATTCTCCTTTGACAGGTGTGCAAGGATGTATTCGCGCTGAGCCTGCTTGTCAAGGTCTTTATAGTCGTTGCCGTGAGCTGCGAGCAGGTCGTTGAGTTCCTGGATAAGACGACCTATGGCTGGGATGAACTCGATGAGTCCTTCTGGGATGAGTACAACGCCGAAGTTGTTGCCCTGTGCTGCGCGGTGAGCTACGGTGCTGGCGATGTCTTCAACAATCTGGTTCAGACTCATGTCTTTTGCCTCTACTTCCTCGCTGATGAGACAGATGTTTGGCTGTGTCTGCAGGGCGCACTCGAGTGCGATGTGGCTTGCTGAACGTCCCATGAGTTTTATGAAGTGCCAGTACTTGCGTGCTGAGTTGCAGTCGCGCTCGATGTTACCGATGAGTTCAGAGTATGTCTTACATGCTGTGTCGAAACCGAAAGAAGTCTCAATCTGGTCGTTCTTGAGGTCGCCGTCGATGGTCTTTGGACAGCCTATAACCTGTACGCCGTAGTTCTTTGCTGCGTAGTACTCAGCAAGGACGCAAGCGTTGGTGTTAGAGTCGTCGCCACCAATGATAACGATAGCCTTGATGTCGAGTTCACGGATAATCTCAAGTCCTTTTTCGAACTGATCAACCTTCTCGAGTTTTGTGCGTCCGGAAGCAATCATGTCGAAGCCGCCTGTGTTGCGGTAGTCGTCGATGAACTCCTTTGTTATCTCGATATACTTATGGTCAACAAGTCCACCAGGACCCATCAGGAAACCGTAGAGTTTGTTCTCGGGGTTGAGTTTCTTAAGAGTGTCGAACAAACCGGTGATAACGTTATGACCACCAGGAGCCTGACCACCTGAAAGTATAACGCCGACGTTCATGCGAGCCTCGTTGGTTTTGTCGCCAGGAACGAACTCGATGAGTGGCATTCCGTAGGTGTTGGGGAAGAGCTTCTTGATTTCTTCCTGATTATCGACGCTCTGTGTTGGAGCACCCTCGCTAATCTTTACAGCACCTTTCAGCGCTTTGGGAAGTTTTGGCTCATAAGCGGCACGAGCCTTTTGCAATGCACTTTTTTCCATAATTATTTTGGGTTATTGTTTAGTGATAATAAATTTCGGGTGGCAAAAATACGAAAATTTGGAGGAACGACAAAGGACTTTTGTAATGTTTTAAGAAAAATGTTATAAAAATATGCAAAAACTATTGCCAATTAAAATAAAAGTCGTACATTTGTAACATAAAAGTAACAACTATGACAAACAAAAGAGATTTAAAGCGCGTAATCAACTACATTTGTAGTGAGCTTTTCGCAGAGTGTGTAGCGGCATCATTGTATGTTGGAAGACCCTGTGAGGAAAACGTTAACAGTCTGCTTGCAACCATTGTTCGCCTGCAAGGTGAATATATTTGTCGAGTTTCTCACCCCGAGCCCGGTATTGCTCCGAAAAAATACTACCAAGATTTAAAAGAGAATTTCAACAAAGAGGTTGCTGAGATTATAGATCACATCGGTAATCTGCATTAGGATGCTGTGGAAACACTATTATGAGTAATTTTTGCAAGTGGCTCCTTTACAAAAAATGGGGCTGGAAGAAGAATGTCACGGAGGTCCATCCGGACAAGTTTATCATTGCGTTAGCTCCGCATACGAGCAACATGGACTTCCTGATAGGACAGTTATATATGCGTTCGGAGGGCATGAGGATTAACTTCCTGATGAAAAAGGAATGGTTCTTCTGGCCCTTGGGACCTATATTTAAGCGCATGGGAGGCATTCCCGTGTGGCGCTCAAAACACACCAGCATGACGGACAACCTGGCTGAAACGGCGAAGAAGATGGACAAGTTCCAGTTGTGCATAACGCCCGAAGGTACCCGTTCGCCAAACCCCGACTGGAAGAAGGGCTTTTACTATATTGCGCTGAAAGCCGACATCCCTATCCTACTCTACGGTGTTGACTACGAGAAGAAGGAGATAGTATGCACCAGAACATTCATTCCTACGGGGAATGTAGATGCCGATATGGAAGTTATAAAGGATTATTTTAAGGATTTTAAGGGAAAATATCCCGAGAAGTTTGTGTATTAAATGCGAAATTAGTACCTTTGTGCCCACGAAATTGGACAACAACCTCGCTCGTTGAGAGGCGTCCTAAACAGAAATAAAAAAATGAAGGTACTAAAATTTGGCGGAACATCTGTAGGTTCCGTGAAAAGCATTTTAAGCTTAAAGAACATTGTAGAGAAAGAGGCACGTAAGCAGCCCGTAGTTGTAGTTGTCAGCGCTTTAGGAGGCATTACCGACAAGCTCCTGCTTACATCACAGTTAGCGCTGAAGGGCGATGACCGCTGGAAAGACGAATTTGATGCTATGGTGAGTCGCCATCATCAAATGATTGACGTCATCATTACCGACCCAAAAAGACGTGAGGAGTTGTTTGCAACGATAGATTCCCTCTTCGACCAGTTGAGGAGCATCTATTACGGAGTATTCCTTATCCACGACCTTAGTGAAAAGACGCAGAACGCCATAGTAAGCTATGGAGAGCGACTGAGTTCGAACATCGTGACGATGCTCTTCAAGAGTTCACGACGAATGAACGCACGCGACTTCATACGAACGGAGTTCAAGAACAACCGTCACCAGTTAGACTCGGAACTGACAAACCGGCTGGTAAAGGAGCACTTCACAGAAGCCTTTAAGCGAAAGCCCGCGACGAAAGTCTTCGTGGTGCCTGGATTCATCAGTCGTGACCGCGACACCGGAGAGACGACAAACCTGGGACGCGGAGGCTCGGACTACACGGCGGCGATAATAGCGGCAGCCCTCGATGCCGAAGTCTTAGAGATATGGACCGACGTGGACGGCTTTATGACTGCCGACCCCAAGGTGATAAAGACTGCTTACACCATTAACGAACTGAGTTACGTCGAAGCTATGGAGCTTTGTAACTTCGGCGCAAAAGTGATATATCCCCCTACCATCTACCCCGTTTGTGTAAAGAATATACCTATCAGGGTAAAGAACACCTTTAACCCGTCGTTCGAGGGGACTCTGATAAAACAAGAGATAGACAACGACCAGAAGCCTATCAAGGGAATATCGAGCATCAGCGGCACAACACTTATCACCGTGACGGGACTGTCAATGGTGGGTGTCATCGGTGTGAACAGACGAATATTCTCGTGTCTGGCAGAGAACGGTATATCGGTGTTTATGGTGTCGCAGGCATCGTCGGAAAACTCCACATCAATAGGTGTTCGTGACGAAGATGCAGCCGCCGCCGTAGAGGTGCTTAACACGGAGTTTGCAAAAGAGATAGAGACAGGAGCCATGTTCCCCATGAATGCGGAGAGCGGACTTGCCACAATAGCTATCGTCGGAGAGAACATGAAACACTCGCCAGGTATAGCAGGAAAACTCTTCGGCACCTTAGGACGCAGCGGTATCAGCGTCATAGCATGCGCACAGGGAGCCTCGGAAACAAACATCTCGTTCGTCATCGACGGACAGTACCTGCGCAAGTCGCTCAACGTGCTGCACGACTCGTTCTTCCTGTCGGAATACAAGGTGCTGAACCTCTTCATCTGTGGTGTGGGAACAGTAGGCGGAAAACTCATAGAGCAGATACGCTCACAGTACGAGGAACTGAAACAGAACCGCCGACTGAAACTCAACGTGGTGGGAATAGCAAGTTCGAAGAACGCTATATTCTCGCGCGACGGCATAGATCTTGAGAACTACCGCCAACAGCTACGCGACAGCGAACCCAGCAGCATATCGCATCTGCGCGACGAGGTGCTCGCAATGAACATCTTCAACTCGGTATTCGTGGATTGTACCGCAAGTCGTGAAGTGGCAGAACTCTATAAGACATTCCTGGAGCATAACATTAGTGTTATCGCTGCCAACAAAATTGCCGCTTCGTCGGCATACGACAACTACGCAACCTTAAAGAGAACGGCACTCGCAAGAGGCGTGAAATTCCGCTTCGAGACAAACGTGGGAGCGGGACTGCCTATAATAGGTACCATCAACGACCTGAGAAACTCGGGCGACAAGATACTGAAAATTGAGGCGGTACTGTCGGGAACACTTAACTATATCTTCAACACCATAGCTGCCGACGTGCCCTTCTCGGAAACGGTGCGCAGAGCGAAGGAAGAAGGTTACAGCGAGCCTGACCCACGTATAGACCTCAGCGGAATGGACGTTGTTCGCAAGCTGGTAATCCTTACCCGCGAGGCAGGCTATAAGGTGGAACAGGAGGACGTGGAGAAACACCTCTTCGTGCCCGACAGCTATTTTCAGGGAAGCGTGGAAGACTTCTGGCGCAACCTGCCGAAGCTTGATTGTGACTTCGAGAAACGTCGCAAACAGTTGGAGAGCGAAGGAAAGCGCTGGCGTTTTGTGGCAAAGATGGAAAACGGCAAGACGTCGGTCAGTCTGCAAGAAGTCGCATTAGGACATCCATTCTATAACCTTGAAGGCTCCAACAACATAGTACTTCTAACGACAGAACGCTATAAGGAGTATCCTATGCAGATTCAGGGCTATGGTGCCGGAGCGAGTGTAACGGCGGCAGGTGTCTTCGCCAATATCATGTCAATAGCAAATATCTAAGCAATGAAAAGAATTATCATATTGGGCGACGGAATGGCTGACCACGCCATAGAACGATTGGGCGGAAAGACTCCGCTGCAGTATGCCGACAAACCCATGATGGACATGCTGGCACGCGAAGGACGCTGTGGACGACTCGTCACAGTCCCCGAGGGTTTCCCTCCGGGCTCGGAAGTAGCAAACACGGCAATCCTCGGCTACGACCTTAACAAGGTCTATGAAGGACGAGGACCATTGGAGGCGGCAAGCATAGGCTACGAAATGGAACCCGACGACCTGGCGCTGCGCTGTAACCTGATAACAATAGAGGACGGAAAGATAATAACCCATAACGGTGGCAACCTGCAAACGGAAGATGCTCGGGTGCTCATAGACTACCTCAACGAGAACCTCGGCAACGACAGGGTTAAGTTCGTTTGTGGCATTCAGTACCGACACCTATTAATAATTAAAGGTGGCAGCAAAGACATTAACTGCGCCCCACCCCACGACCATCCGGGAGAGGAGTGGAACAAACTGTTGGTAACGGGCGAGGAAAAGACGGCAAAACTTATCAACGACCTCATCGTAAGGTCGCAGGAACTGCTATCAAAGCACCCTTACAACATAGAGAAGGCAAAGCGCGGAGAACGACAGGCTAACAGCATCTGGCCCTGGTCGGGAGGCTATCGACCGAAGATGGAAACCATCTCGGCGCTATTCCCACAGGTGAAGTCGGGAACGGTAATATCGGCGGTAGATCTGATAAAGGGCATAGGACACTATGCCGGACTGAAGATTGTCGATGTGCCCGGAGCTACAGGACTTGCCGACACCAACTACGAGGGGAAGGCACAGGCGGCAATCGAGGCGCTGAAGACTGACGACTTCGTCTTTGTTCACGTGGAAGCTACCGACGAGGCAGGACACGACGGCGACCTGGACCTGAAGCTGAAGGCAATAAACTACTTGGACCAACGACTGATACGTCCTATATACGAGGCGGTGAAGGACCAGGATGTGTGTATAGCGGTACTGCCCGACCACCCCACTCCTGTAGAGATGCGCATCCACGTCAACGAACCTGTGCCGTTCCTCATCTGGCACAAAGGCATAGAGGCGGACGACGTCACCACATACGACGAGGTGGCTTGTGTTCGCGGTGGCTACGGACTTCTCAAGCTACAAGAATTTATAAACACTTTTATGAAGGAATAATATAATGAAAACAAAAAAGGGATTCAGACTGCGCGACATTTGCGGAGAGCATATCGTCGTTGCTGAGGGCATTGACAACATAGACTTCTCAAAGATAATAAGCATGAACGAGTCGTCGGCTTATCTGTGGGAGAAGGTTCAGGGTGAAAAGGAATTCACCGAGGACGAACTGGTGAAGATGCTACTCGAAGAGTATGACGTTGACGAAGCAACAGCAAAGGAGGACGTCAAAAAACTCATAGAGCAATGGACGGAAGCACAGATTATTGAAGCGTAAAAAATAAGACCAACCTGTAGATTTATAGGTTGGTCTTAAAGAATTCGTATATCTGACGTAAAAGGTGGTGGCGCGTATTGCCTCCGTAGATGCTGTGGTTGCGCCCCTTGTACAAGTTCTCCTTAAAGTCTTTATCTGCCTGAACGAGGGCTTCGGAATATTCTATAGTATTTATAGGATGAACGTTGTCGTCCTTCGTTCCGTGACACAGCAGCAGACTGCCGCTGAGTTTCGACGCCCTGTTTATGGGGTTGTCATCGTAACCTTCCTTGTTTTCCTGGGGAGTGCGCATGTATCGCTCCGTATAAACGGTGTCGTAGAAACGCCAGTCGGTAGGTGGTGCAACAGCAACGCCAGCCTTGAAGACCTGACGCCCTTCGCTCATACTCATAAGGGTGTTGAAACCACCGTAACTCCAGCCCCAGATGCCTATGCGAGCAGCATCAATATATGGTAGCGAGGCAAGATAAAGGGCTGCCTCTACCTGGTCTTTGCTCTCAAGGTCGCCAAGCTTCAGATAGGTGCACTTCTCGAAATCGGCACCGCGACCGCCTGTTCCTCTGCCGTCAACACACACAACAATAAAACCCTGTTCCGTGAGCCACATGTCATAAAGGGCTCCGTTGCGCATAGAACCTAACTGCCAGGAGTTGACTACCTGCTGACTGCCAGGACCGCTGTACTGCCACATGATGACAGGATACTTCTTCGTGGCGTCGAAGTTTACAGGCTTTATCATCACACCGTTAAGGGATATTCCTTCCGAGGTGGTGAAGGTGAAGAACTCCTTCGAGGGCACGCCTTCGTCCTGAAGCTTCTTGGAGAGTTCTTTGTTGTCAACAAGAACTTTAACCTCCTTGCCCTTATTATCGTAAATGGAATACCGATAAGGAGTGTAACGGTCGCTCCAGATATTCACGAAATACTCGTTGGAAGCGCTGAATGACGCTTCGTTCCACCCTTCGCGAGGTGTTAGCAGTTTTGTGGAGCCCTTAAAGAAAGGCGTGACGTAAACGCCTCTGTTCATCGGGGAACCCATCGTTGCCTGATAATAAACACATTCGTTCTCTTCGTCGAGAGCATAGATATCGGTAACCTCTCCGTCGATGTCGGTAAGTTGCCTTATACACTCGCCCTTCTGTGAATACAGATAAAGCTGCATGCTGCCGGAACGGTCGCTGGGAACAACGCTGTATTTCTTACCGATAATGATAAGCTCCATAGCCTCCTCTTTGACATAACAGTCAGAATGTTCCTCAATGAACTTATACGACTGAGATGTCTCAAGGTTAACGACGTTGAGTCGCAGCGTGTCCTGATGACGGTTCATAGTATATACAACCACTCTTGCTGCCTGTGCCATAGGTTTTATGCGGGGCATGTAGCCGTCGCTGTCAACGGGAACCTGCAACGCAGATGTCTTGCCGCTATATATATTATATGAATGCGCGCTCACGCGTGAGTTTTCCTCGCCTGCCTCGGGATACTTATATACATAGTCCTCAAGGTGGTACTCCTTAACGCGACTCTCATCGTATCTTATCCAACAGAGGTAGCCGTTGTCGGAGCTGAATGTCATTGCCGTTGCGAAGGCAAACTCCTCCTCGTTAACCCAGTCGGGAATGCCGTTAATTACTTCGTTGCGCTTGCCGTCGAAGGTTACCTGGGTCTCGTGGAAGTCGTTGTCAATATCAACGAGAAAGATGTTATTATCCTTTACAAAGGCGATGCGTCGGCTGTCGCCAGACCATATCGGCGACTGCACAGCACCCTGCGGGGTGAGCAGTCTTAACACCTTTGTTGTTACGTCGTAAACATAATAAACAGCCGATGCCGAGCGACGGTATATTCGCTTGGTATCGGTCTGTATTATGATGCGCTGTCCGTTAGGACTAATGATGAAATCGTCGATTTCCTTTACACTCTCACCCTTCGTTAAGTTGGCGTCGAACAACACCTTGAGCTTCTTGCCGCTCTTGTAAGAATAGCTTACTATGGTGGTGCCGTCGTTCTCTATCTGTGCATACGACTTCCCGTCGGCAAGCGGGGTCATAGCATCGATGCGCTCGGGGATGTATGTCCCCTTTACAACGTCTCTAAGCTCGACGGCATTAGCACCTACAACAACTAACGACGCAACGATAAGTGAAAAGTTCCTCATCGCTATTATTTCTTTTCTTCTTTTGCAGCCTTTGAGGGCTTGTAAGCCTTGTTAAGACCAGCGATGACGTCGTTAGTGATATCGTAAGACTTGTCAGCATAAAGAATGTTGTCGCCCTGCTTTGTGAGGATAAGGGTGTACTTCTTTGCCTTGTTATACTGAGCGAGGTAGTGGTTGAGACTGTCGCGAAGAGCCTTGTTGAACTTCTCCGTTTCTGCCTGGAACTCTGCACCAAGACGCTGCTGGAGGTTCTGGAGGTCGCCCTGCTGCTTCTGCAGATTAGCCTGAACAGCCTCTGCCTGCTGCTGGGTGTACTTGTTGTTCTGAACATCCTGCTGGAACTTCATTGCTGCAGCCTGCAGACTCTGACCTTTCTGGTTAAGAGTGTTCTGGATGTTCTGACTCTTCTTTTCTAACAGCTCGGACTGCTCCTTGCAGAAAGTGTACTGTGTCATAATACTGTCCACCTCAACATAAGCTATCTTAAGCTCCGTTGGTGCTTTCTGGTTAGCTGATTTCTCTTCAACCTTTGAGGCCTCGTTGTTACAAGATGCCAAAGCCATTACGGCAATAGCCAATAATACTGTTTTCTTCATTGTTCTTATTGTTTTAGTTTTGCTTTATTTCTTTCTTCTCTGTCTTGGTCGATGACACAGTGGATGCCTCTTTCGCGCATCGCTTCGCTGTCGTGAATATGCTGTGAGGCAAATTCTCCATTCTTTTTAAGTATCACCTTTACGAGTAGCAAAATCATTCCTATTGCTACTATTACTACGCTAAGAATAACTGTCTGGAGAATCATATTTTAAGTTCTTTAAGAAGTTCGCTGATACGCTGAAGAGTTGTAAGACGTGTGGGAACGAGAGGCAGTCGGAGGACATTCTCTATATATCCCATCTCGTGGAGTACTGCCTTAACACCAGCAGGATTGCCGTCAACGAAGAGCAGACTGAAGAGGTCCGTAAACTTATGGTGTATCTTACGGGCACTCTCGAACTCGCCTTGTTGCTCCAGGCGTATCATTCGTGAGAATATTTTTGGAAGTGCATTTCCTATTACGGAGATAGCGCCGACGGCACCACATGCCACCATAGGATAAGTCAGGGCATCGTCACCACTAAGCACGTCGAAGTCGCGTGGTTTGTTCTTTATAATCTCGTCAACCTGTTCAAGAGAACCGCACGCCTCCTTGATGGCTACTATGTTCTTGCAGTCGCGAGCCAGACGAACCGTTGTCTCAGCCTTGAGATTTATACCTGTTCGTCCCGGAACATTGTAAAGCACTACGGGAAGTTTCGTCGCTGCAGCAATAGCTTTAAAATGCTGGTAGAGTCCTTCCTGTGAGGGTTTGTTGTAATAAGGACAAACGCTGAGGATGCCGTCGATGCCTTTGAAGTCGGCAGTCTTTAGCTCCTCAACGACAGCTGCGGTATTGTTTCCGCCGCAACCCATAAGTATGGGGAGTCTGCCGTTGTTTATCTCTATTACAAGATTCTTGATGTTCTCTTTCTCGTCGGCTGTAAGTGTCGGTGTTTCACCTGTTGTCGCCAGAATACAGAGGAAGTCGGCTCCATTATCAATCTGATAGTGAAGCAGTCGTTTAAGTGACTCATAATCAACTTCCCCGCTGGGCGTGAAAGGTGTGACGAGTGCAATTCCTAAACCTTTGAAGATATTTCGTGCCATAATTTTATCCTTAATCCGGTGCAAAGGTAATAAAAATAATTCTAATACTTCACATTTTCCAAGAAAAGTGCATGTGCCGGCATACTCTCGCCAGCATCGGAGCGTTTTTTACCTTCGATAATCTTGCGGAAATCGTCAAGAGTTATCTTCGCTCTGCCAACGTCAACAAGTGTTCCCACAACGGCTCGTACCATATTCCTGAGGAAGCGGTTTGCCGTAATGCGGAAGTACCACTGGTCGTCGGCAACCTGTATCCATCGGGCTTCGGTAACATTGCAGAGTGTTGTCTTGACGTCGGAATGGCTCTTACAGAATGCTCCGAAGTCGCTGGTATTAAGTAATATAGCTGCCGCCTCGTTCATCTTGTTGAAGTCGAGGTCGTAGTGGGTCTCAAGACTATAATGACAAAGGAAAGGATTTTTCCTGGTATGAATATAATAGTGATATGTCCTCTCCGTAGCGCTGAATCTTGCATGCAAATCGTCTGCAACGCCCTCAATGCTTAATATTGAGATATCCTTGGGGAGTATTCTATTTAATTTGTATGCTGTCTGTTTGGTGTCGAGTTCCTCAGCGAAGTCGAAGTGGGCTGCCATCCTGCGTGCATGAACACCGGTATCGGTCCTTCCTGCTCCCACAACTTCAATGTCGGTACGCAAAAGTGTGGAAAGAGCCTTCTGTAATTCTTCTTGAACGGAAGTGCTGTGGGGCTGTATTTGCCAGCCGTGATAAGCGGTGCCGTCGTAAGCGAGGAATATCATGTAACGTTTCATGGCTGCAAATTTACAAAAAAATCTCAATTCTCAATTCTCAATTTCCTAAAAACTCAAATAAATTTGGTTTTTCGCTCGCTTAATTGTATCTTTGCACCCATGATATTCTATTTGTCAGGAACAGGGAATACTCTGTGGGCTGCAAAAAACATAGCAGACACCGTTGGTGAACGACTCATCAGCGTTGCAGAGATTATCGATTCGGAGTGTCATTTTACCGTTGAGGAAGACGAACGCATAGGTTTCTGCTTCCCAGTACACGGATGGCGCCCCCCTATCCTGTTCAGACGATTTGTCAATAAGCTGAAACTTTCTAACGCAGAGGGGCATTTCTGCTGGGCACTATGTACCGCCGGTGACGATGCTGGTCAGACGATGGACTATCTTAACAACGACTTGCAACGCAACGGGCTACCCAAAGCAACGAGCACGTTCTCGCTGCAGATGCCCGAAAGCTATATTGCGCTGCCTTTTATGGATGTTGACAAGCCGGAGAAGGAATGGGCAAAGATACGTTCGGCAAAAGAACAGATAAAGGTATTTATCCCACTTATTGAGGAGCGCAAGGAAAATGTAAACATTGTTGACACAGGCAACTGGGTGTGGACAAAGAGTAAACTCATTGGCGGTTTCTTCGTTCACAACCTCATAACAGACAAGCCCTTCCACGTTGACAAAGACCGCTGCATACAATGTGGTCTATGTGCAAGTGTGTGTCCTGTTGACGACATTATTGGCGCTAAAGGAAAGAACCCGTCGTGGAAACACAACGGTAAGTGCATGTCGTGCTTTAACTGCTACCACCACTGCCCCACTCACGCTATAGAGTACGGACGAAGGACGCACAGCAAGGGACAATACTATTTCAAAGACGTAAAATAAAAACACAAAGAATATGATTAGAAGAAGTCTTATTACACTATTGACACTCGCTACTGCAGTATGCTCATGGGGCGCAAAGGCTGACCCCACCCCTTACACCCTCGTTCAGGAGGACGGTAAGAAACTTACTGTGGTACTTCACGGTGATGAACATTTCAACTATGTTACCACAACCGACGGTGTACTGCTCGCAGAAAAAGGTAAGAGCTACTACATTGCAGACATCCTCAGCGATGGAAGTATCAGACATTCTGACGTGCTGGCTCATAATGCGGGACAGCGCACAGCAAAGGAACTGGAAGCTATAGGTCGTCAGGACCGCACAAAGTTTGACCGCTACGCTCAGCGTGTAAGGGCTGGCATACTTCGAGAACCAGTAAAGGATGACCCTACTTATTTCCCACATATTGGTGAACCAAAGTCGCTGGTTATCCTGGCCGACTTTGCCGACGAGAAGTTTAAGAATTCCGATGAAGTAACAAAAGCAGTATTCGAAGAGTACCTTAATAACATGACGGCATTCGGTAGCGGAAGCAATCGTGTTAATTTCCCTGATGTAGGCGATGAAACTCTCAACTATAACTATGGAGCGGTAAGACGCTACTTCTCTGATGTCAGCTACGGTGCCTTCAAACCGCAGTTTGTTGTAGGTGCCGTTGTTCACCTGGATCATGAAATGGTTTACTACGGAGAAGGAAAGAACGACCGTATGGACCGCTTCGTTCCTGAGGTGGTACAGAAGGCTTACGATCAGGGTGTTGACTTCTCGCAGTTCGACAGCAACAACGATGGTAAGGTGGATTTGGTACAGATTATCTATGCTGGATTTAGCGCCTCTATTGCCGGCAACTCTGTTGACTGTATATGGCCTAAGAGTAGCACTATAAATGGTGGCACCTTCAACGGCAAACAGGTATATCGCTACGCTGTATCGGCAGAGCTTAACGGCAATCCAGAGTTCACAGAGAAGGAGTGGAATGGTATAAAGCGCATCAATGGTATCGGAGTGTTCTGTCACGAGATGTCGCACACCATGGGACTCCCCGACATCTATCCTACATCATCGACGGCACAGCAGGCTTACAACCCCTCTATGGAGATGTGGGACATTATGGATGGTGGCGAATACCTCTACAATGGATGGTGTCCGTCAGCTTATACCGCATGGGAGCGTGAAGCTTTCGGATGGATGGAGATAGAGACGTTGACGGAGAAAGGTACTATAACCTTGAGGAACATCGACAAGAAATTCGATGACGGCGAGTATGGTAAAGCATACCGCATTCTTAACGATGACGACGAGACTGGACACGAATACTTTATTATTCAGAATATACGTCGTAATGGATGGAACTGGAAACAATATGGACGCGGAATGTTGATGTACCACGTTGACTACGACGAAAACCGTTTCTCGTTGTCCAGCAACAGCGTAAATAACGAAATAGGACACCCAAGAATGACAGTAGTTCCCGCTGCTGGAGAATATATCAGCTCTTACGACAAGAGTCACACTTCAGAAGAATATACTGCAAGTATGGGTACACAGACATTCCCAGGAACAAAGAATATTACAGAACTTCTTGAAGTTCCTGTATATACTGGAGGAACAATGAATAAGCCACTCTACAACATTACAGAGGATACAGCAACAGGACTTGTTACTTTCGACTTCCTTGAGAAGTCTGAACCTGTTGACGGAATAACTCTGGTTAACAATGAAAAGACTAACAACAAAGACTACTATACCCTCGATGGACGCAAGGTTATGAACCCAACAAAGGGCATCTACATCAAGAACGGAAAGAAAATTATAAAATAAAATGAAAAAGCTATTCGTACTTTTATTTATATCGTGTGCAGGCTACGCTTCAGCCTGTACAAACTTCATTGTCGGCAAAAATGCAAGTGCCGACGGCTCAGTATTCTGCACATATAGTGCTGACAGTTATGGTCTTTATGCTCACCTGCGTCATTATCCTGCAGGAACTCACGTAAAGGGTGAAGTTGTAAAGATTTACGATTATGATACCAATGTTTGTCACGGAGAGATTCCCCAGGCTCCAGTAACTTATAACGTCGTAGGAAACATCAACGAGTATCAGGTGTCTATCGGAGAAACTACATTCGGCGGACGCGAGGAAATGGTTGACACGACAGGTATCATAGACTACGGAAGTCTTATGTATATTACTCTTCAGCGCTCTAAATCAGCACGTGAAGCAATAAACGTAATGACTTCATTAGTAGAAAAGTATGGATATTGCTCAGAGGGAGAAACGTTTACTATTTGCGACCCTAACGAAGCATGGATTATGGATATGATGGGAGCTCCTGGCAGCAAGCCTGGCGTTGTGTGGGTGGCCATAAGAATTCCTGACGATGCCATCTGTGCTCATGCTAACCAGAGTCGTATTACAACGTTCAACCAGAAGGACAAAGAGAATGTTCTTTATTCTAAGAATGTAATAAAATATGCTCGTCAGAAGGGGTGGTTCAACGGTAAGGACAGCGAGTTCTCTTTCAATGCTGCCTATGCCGCTCCCGACTTCTTAGGTCGTCGTGTTTGTGAGGCACGTGTATGGAGTTTCTTCAAACACTTCTCAAACGATATGGACCGCTACCTGCCTTATGTTGAAGGCAAGGGAGAATATTCCGAAGCGATGCCTCTGTGGATTATCCCTAACAGAAAGCTTACTCTCCAGGATGTTCAGGAGTGTATGCGCGACCACTTTGAAGGTACTCCTTTCTCTTTGGACAGTGATATTGGTCAGGGTATCTGGGAGATGCCTTATCGCCCTACTCCACTATATTTTAAGGTAGATGGCAAAAAATACTTCAACGAACGTCCTACATCTACGCAGCAGACAGGTTTTACTTATGTTGCACAGTTGCGTTCTTTCTTGCCTCGTGAGGTTGGTGGAGTGCTATGGTTCGGCAACGACGATAGCAATATGATTGCCTATACACCTATATATTGTTGTTCTACACGAGTGCCAGAATGTTATGATGCTCCTGGTGCTGATGCAGTTACGTTCTCGGACAAGAGCGCTTTCTGGGTATGCAACTGGGTGAGCAATATGGTTTATCCGCGCTATTCTATGCTCTTCCCTTCGCTCCGTGAAGTTCGCGACTCTCTTGAGCGCAGATATTTCAGTCTGCAGCAGGCTGTAGAACGCAAAGCAATACGTCTTCTCGCAGAAAGTAACGATGGTTCGGGGGTTGAATACCTTACACAGTACAGCGTAGATAAGGCTCAGGATATGCTCGAGTGCTGGCGTAACCTCGCGACATATCTTATTGTAAAATATAATGATATGGCTGTAAAGCCAGAGAAAAACGGTAAGTTCCAACGCACCCCCGAAGGACTCGGAGCTGACGTTGTTCGTCCTGGTTATTCAGATAAAGTAGCTCGAGAGTTGATAAAACAGACAGGAGACCGCTACGCTATGCCAGAAGAGAAGAAATGATATGGAAGTAATACAAAGTTTTACCATAGACCACACGAAGTTGAAGCCAGGCATATATGTGTCAAGGCGCGACAAGGGTTTTACCACTTATGACCTTCGCATTACGGAACCGAATAAAGAGCCAGCTGTGGCTCCTGCCGCTATTCATAGTATGGAACACCTGATGGCAACATGGTTCCGTAACTCAAGAGTCAAGGACGACGTGGTGTATGTTGGTCCTATGGGTTGTCTGACGGGGATGTATATAATAATGACTGGCGAATACTCTGTAGAGGATATGCGACAGCTTACCATAGAATGTCTGGAGTGGATAATTACCCAGGATAAAGTACCCGCAACAGAACCTCAGACATGTGGTAACTACCTGCTCCACGACCTGCCGATGTGCAAATGGGAATGCCGCAGATATTTAGACCGATTAAAGAACGACTTCCATAGTGAATACGAGAAACTGCAGGTCGTATTAGGTGACGGAAAGGTATTTGCAGATGCATAAAAAGATTGTATAACGACAAGACAAAGTATGGATCGTAGTAAAGAGATAATACGTACCAGTTGGATAGGTATTATTACAAACGTATTGTTGGCAGGATTTAAGGCAGCAGTAGGTATCGTTGCCGGTTCGGTGGCCGTCGTGATGGATGCCGTAAATAACTTGAGTGATGCTCTGTCAAGTGTCATCACCATAGTAGGAACAAAACTTTCACAACGTCCTGCCGACCAGAAACATCCTTTTGGTTTCGGACGTATTGAATATTTCAGCGCTATTATAATTGCTGTCATCGTTATTACGGCTGGTGTTACTTCGCTGATAGAGTCAGTAAAGAAAATATTTGACCCTACAGATCCGGAATACACCACCACAACACTTGTCGTCATCGCTGTAGCTATCGTTGTAAAGATAGTGCTGGGACAATTTGTGAAGCACAAAGGCGAACAGCTGAAGAGTGACGCGTTGATTGCCTCCGGTTCAGATGCTTTGTTTGATGCTATAATAACGTTGGCAACACTCATCGCAGCAGGAATTATGCTGATTTCCGGCTTGTCTCTCGACGGCATCCTGGGAACCTTAATTTCTATTGTCATCATCAAGGCTGGTATAGAAATGCTTATATCACCCGTCAATGAGCTTTTAGGAACAAGTATTCCTGAGGAGCTTACCAAACAAATAATTAAGGAAGTATCCAGTTTCGATGGTGTACACGGAGTATATGATCTTATTTTACACAACTATGGTCCTGACGTAAAAATAGGTTCCTTGCACATTAATGTTTACGACACAATGTCGGCACACGAAATTCACGGCTTGACACGCAAAATAACAATGTATATGATGGAGCGTTATGGTATTATACTTACCATTGGCGTGTATGCCGTCGCTACAGGAAAAAACCGCCGTGCAGAACTGCAGGGGAAGGTAATACAAACCCTTGCAGAACATAAAGAGATAGTACAGGTACACGGATTCTATTTGTCAGAAAAAGAAAATCTGCTTTCGGTAGATGTCGTTCCCGACGTTACTGTTCACGATTACGAGGCACTAATAAGTAAGCTGAGGGATGAGATAAAGCCTTTGGTGCCAGATATGGATGTGGCTATCGTTGTTGACCATAATTATAGTGAATAAGTCCGGCAAGGAGTAAAAATAAAGGTGTTACAAACAATATAAGCAACGTTTCTGCGTTATATTGTTCAGATGAAGAGAAGTGTTTTTTCTTTCGTTTTACTTGTGTGTTGTGCTGCAACTGCCCTTGCGCAGCAGTTCACGCTACAAGGGAAGGTTACCGACGAACAGATGAACCCTGTGGAGTTGGCAACAGTTTCTTGTGTGCGTCAAGGAAAGATGACGATGACAAATCTCAACGGCGAATTCTCTCTTCAACTTAGTTCAGCCGACTCCGTTGAGGTGCGCTTCTCTATGGTCGGATACAAGACAAAAACTCGTGTACTCAGGCGACCTAAAGGCAAACAGACATTACAGATTCAACTTTTTGACGATAACACTCTTAACGAGGTCGTTGTAACGGAGAAGGTAAGACAGACGGGAGCTACAGAGCAACTTGACGTAAAGAACGCACAACAGACACCCTCGACGTCAGGTAATGCCATAGAAGAGCTGATTCAGGCACAGGCAGGCGTTAGCACTCATGACGAGATGTCATCGCAATATAACGTCCGCGGAGGAACTTTCGACGAAAACTCTGTATATATAAATAATGTGGAGGTATATCGTCCGTTCCTTGTACGTAGCGGACAACAGGAAGGACTCTCTATAATTAATGCCGATATGGTTGAGAAGATAGGATTCTCTACCGGAGGTTTTGAGGCGAAGTATGGCGACAAGATGTCGTCAGCCCTTGACATTCTCTACAAACGTCCAAAGAAATTTGAAGGAAATGTTTCGGCGAGTCTTCTCGGAGCGAGTGCCTATGTGGGCTTCTCAACGAAGAAATTCTCGTGGATGAATGGTCTGCGCTACAAGACAAACCGCTATATGCTCGGCTCTTTGGAGAGCAAAGGTGAATACCGTCCAAACTTCCTGGACTATCAGACCTACCTTACTTATGACCCCAACAAGCGTTGGAGCATATCATTCATGGGTGACATCTCTATAAATCATTATAACTTCAAGCCAACAGACAGAGAAACGTCGTTTGGTACTATGGAAAGTGTAAGGAAATTCCGCGTTTACTTCGACGGACAGGAGAAGGACGTTTACCGCACATACTTCGGAAGTTTTAATATCACACGCCATTTCGGCGAAAAGACTCATCTGTCGCTTATAGGAAGTGCTTTCTCAACAAACGAGCAGGAACGTTACGACATACAAGGTCAGTATTGGCTGACGCAGACAGAATCGAGTGAAACTCTCGGCGTTGGAACATACATGGAGCACGCTCGTAACTACCTTAAGGCTGACGTGAAAAGCATAAAGATGATGCTTCAGCACAAGTCGGGTCATCACACCATTGAGGGCGCTTTTACGTACAAGTGGGAACACATTCGCGAAACGCTTCGTGAGTACGAGATGCGCGACTCCAGCGGATATAGCGTGCCACACACAGGAAAAGACCTGTATATGATATACTCGCTGCGGGCACGTAACGAACTGAAAGCAACACGTATCGAGGCATATCTGCAGGACACTTATAAGTTCTCGAACGCTGAGCAGACCACGTTCTACACCCTGAACTACGGCTTGCGCTTCAGCAACTGGAGCTTTAACAGAGAGACCATCGTTTCTCCACGTGTTTCTCTTGCAATAGTACCGGCATTCAATAATGACATTACCTTCCGATTTGCTACAGGTCTTTATTACCAGGCTCCTTTCTTCAAAGAGCTTCGTGACACGGTAACAAGGAACGGACAGACTTACGCAACTCTTAACAAGAAGTTAAAGAGTCAGCGTTCTATACACTTCATCGGAGCCTTTGACTATCGTTTCAAGATGGCTAATCGTCCATTTAAGTTTACCGCAGAGGCCTACTACAAACTGCTGTCAAACCTCATACCTTATAGTGTAAATAACGTAAAGGTAACGTATGACGCCAGTCAGCAGGTCAACGGACATGCTGTTGGTTTAGACCTTAAGCTATACGGAGAATTTGTTCCAGGTAGCGACTCGTGGCTGACATTATCTCTTATGGACACACGAATGAAACTCAACGGCAAGAGTATTCCGTTGCCTACCGACCAGAAGTATGCCATAAACCTCTTCTTCACGGACTATTTCCCGGGTACAGACCGCTGGAAGATGTCCCTGAAACTCGTCTATGCCGACGGATTACCTTTTGCCACACCGCATAAGTCACTATCGACAGACCCCTTCCGTGCCCCCGCCTACAAACGTGTTGACATAGGTATGAGTTTCCGTGCTATCAACAACGAGAGTAAGCCCAAGTCTGTTGTTAAAAACCTGTGGTTGGGAATTGACGGACTTAACCTCTTAGGCATCAACAACGTCAATTCCTATTATTGGATTACTGATGTTACCAACCAGCAATTTGCTGTGCCAAACTACCTCACGGGACGCCAAATAAATGCGCGTGTATCAGTGGACTTCTAAGGCTTGTTCTTAATTGTTTGAAATAAATTTGGCATTTCAGACGTTTTTTATTACCTTTGCAGACAAATTATAAATTCTTTAATAATATAATAATATGAAAATTTCTCATATCGAGCATCTGGGCATCGCAGTCCAGAGTATTGATGAAGCGCTCCCATTCTTTGAAAATGTTTTGGGACTGAAGTGTTATGCAGTAGAAGTTGTTGAAGACCAGAAGGTAAAGACAGCTTTCCTGAAGTGTGGTGAAGTTAAGTTGGAACTGCTTGAGCCAACATCGCCAGAGAGCACTATCCAGAAGTGGATAGACAAAGGCAACAAGGGTGTTCACCATGTTGCTTTCTGTGTAGAAGATGGTGTTAGCAAGGCACTTGCTGAAGTTTCAGACAAGGGCGTTCGCCTTATCGACGAGAAGCCTCGCAAGGGTGCTGAGGGCTTGAACATAGCATTCCTCCATCCGAAGTCAACTGCTGGGGTACTCACAGAGTTGTGTGAGCACCCTATGTAATAACTTGCAGTATAAGTATAAAAGTTTTCAGAATTAAATAAAACGATGTCTAAACAGTTAGAAAAAATCAAGGAGCTTATCGCAAAACGCGAACAGGCCCGTTTAGGTGGTGGCGAGAAAGCCATTGAGAAACAGCATGCACGTGGCAAATATACAGCTCGCGAGCGCATAGATATGTTACTCGACGAAGGTAGCTTCGAGGAGGTTGATATGTTCAAACTCCACCGTTGTACTAACTTCGGAATGGAGAAAAAGCAGTTCTTAGGCGACGGTGTCGTTGCCGGCAGCGGAACTATTGACGGTCGTCTGGTATATATCTTCGCACAGGACTTTACTGTTAACGGCGGTTCTCTGTCAGAGACTATGGCGCAGAAGATCTGCAAGGTAATGGACTTAGGTATGAAGATGGGTGCACCAGTTATCGGTATCAACGACTCTGGTGGTGCTCGTATCCAGGAAGGTATCAACGCTCTTGCAGGATATGCAGAGATTTTCGAGCGCAACATCCTTGCAAGTGGTGTTATCCCACAGATATCTGGAATCTTCGGTCCTTGTGCCGGAGGTGCTGTCTACTCCCCTGCCCTCACCGACTTCACACTGATGATGGAGAATACTTCATACATGTTCCTTACTGGTCCTGCCGTTGTAAAGACTGTAACTGGTGAGGATGTTGACCAGGAGCACTTAGGTGGTGCCTCTGTTCACAGCACAAAGAGCGGTGTGACACACTTCACAGCATCTACTGAGGAAGAGGCTATGGAGATGATAAAGACTCTGTTGAGTTTCATTCCTTCAAACAACATGGAAGAGGCTCCTCGTAAAGAGTGCACAGACCCGATTAACCGTATGGAGGATGTGCTGAACGAGATTCTTCCCGACGATCCTAATATGGCATACGACATGTACAAGGTTATCGGTGCTATTGTTGACGACGGAGAGTTCTTCGAGGTTCAGCCTAAGTTTGCAAAGAATATTATCGTAGGTTTCGCCCGCTTCAACGGACAGAGTGTTGGTATCGTTGCTAACCAGCCTTCATGCTATGCTGGTGTGCTCGATGTGAACGCATCACGTAAGGGTGCTCGTTTTGTTCGTTTCTGCGACGCCTTCAATATTCCTATCGTTTCTCTCGTTGACGTTCCGGGATTCTTGCCAGGTACAGGTCAGGAGTACAATGCTGTAATCCTTCACGGAGCACAGTTGCTCTACGCTTACGGCGAGGCAACAGTTCCAAAGATTACCGTTACTCTGCGTAAGTCTTACGGTGGTAGTCATATCGTTATGGGCTGCAAGCAGCTTCGTACCGACGTTAACTACGCTTGGCCAAATGCTGAGATTGCCGTTATGGGTGCAAGTGGTGCCGTTGCCGTTCTTTATGCTAAAGACGCAAAGAACGCAGAAGATCCTAAGGCGTTCATGGCAGAGAAGGAAGAGGAGTACAGCAACCTGTTTGCTAATCCTTACCAGGCAGCTAAGTACGGATATATCGACGATGTCATCGAGCCACGTAACACTCGTTTCCGCATCTGTCGTGCACTCGCACAGCTTCAGACAAAGCGTGATGGTCTGCCAGCAAAGAAGCACGGAAACATTCCTATGTAATTGAAGATTGAAAATAGAAAATTGACAATTATGAAGAATGATGTTTATGCAGCAATAGCGCTGGCTCTTCACGAGTTTCAGGGCAATAACGTTCACGACAAGGAAAGCGGAGTTATAACAATTCGTCCGCGCCACACAGAGTGGTCGTCACGAATACTTACTATGACAAAGCGTCCTATGTAAACATTAAGAAAAAGATATTTAAAATGAAAACATACAAATATACTATCAACGGAAAGAAGTACGAGGTCGAGATAGGTGACATCGTTGAGAACATCGCTTCTGTAAAGGTTAACGGCGAAGAGTACAAAGTAGAGATGGAGAAAGAACCGGAACCCGAGAAGAAGAAGGTTGTTGTAAAACCTGCTGCGGCAGCAGCACCGGCTCCTAAGGCTGCTGCTCCCAAGGCTACTTCCGGTTCTGTAAATACCGGCAATGCCATCAAGGCTCCTCTGCCCGGTGTCGTTACCGAGATTAAGGTTGCCGTTGGCGACGAAGTAAAGGCTGGCGACACGGTAGTTGTCCTTGAGGCTATGAAGATGGCAAACAACCTTGACACCGAGAAGGCTGGTAAGGTTACTGCCGTTCTCGTAAATGTCGGCGATAGCGTTATGGAAGATACTCCACTCGTAGTGATAGAGTAATCTGAAGTATTATAAACATTAAAGCCCGTCCGTTTTGGATGGGCTTTATTTATTGTCTATAATTTATTGTTTTTAGGAAATATCACTTTCGGTTTGAAGGTCTTTGCCTCCTCAAAGTCCATCATTGCATAAGAGATGATGATTACGGTATCGCCGACGATACACTTTCGTGCAGCGGCTCCGTTAAGACAAACGCATCCGCTACCCCTTTCACCGCGAATGACATAAGTTTCCAGTCTTTCACCGTTATTGTTGTTGACAATCTGAACCTTCTCGCCGGCAATGAGTCCTGCAGCATCCATAAGGTCTTCGTCTATGGTGACGCTACCCATGTAGTTCAAATTAGCCTCAGTAATTGTTACGCAGTGTAACTTACTCTTCAATACCTCTATCATCATTTTACTTTTCCTCCTTATACTTTATATGGTCGATAAGTCTTATAGGAGTCTTACCGCAAAATACAGTAATGCATCCTACAGCATACTTGGTATCATCCCACGATGCTATGTCCTGAAGAGTGTCTCCGTCAACAATAGAGAAATACTCCACATCAAGACCATCTACAGCATTAATCTCATCAACAACTTTCTTGTGAGTTTCCTCTACAGTATGATTCTTGGCATAGGCAACACTCGACTTCAAAGCCTTGTAGATATTCGGCGCGATAGCTCGTTCGTCAGCAGCTAGAAGCGTGTTTCGACTACTCATAGCGAGTCCGTCCTTTTCACGAATGATAGGACACTCCACAACTTGCACTTTGATGCCAAGAGCTTTGACCATACACTTTATTACTGCTATCTGTTGCCAGTCTTTCTCGCCAAAGTAAGCACGGTCAGGACGAACAATATAAAAAAGACGACTAACAACCTGGCATACTCCGTTGAAGTGACCGGGACGATGAGCACCCTCCATAACTGTAGAAACAGGTGGATATTCGAAATGACGCTTATCCTCCGTAGGATACATCTCTTCTACTGATGGAGCAAAGACAAAATCAGCGCCCACCTTTTTCAGCAATTTACAGTCTGCCTCAAGAGTGCGGGGGTAATTAGCAAGGTCATTCTTGTCATTAAACTGCGTAGGATTAAGGAAAACACTAACCACGGTAATGTCGTTTTCCTTCACACTTTCCTTGACGAGTGAAGCGTGTCCTTCGTGTAGTGCTCCCATGGTAGGAACGAATCCTATGAGTTTGTTTTCTTTTCTAAGACAGAACAAATCGTTCTGAAGTTCTACTATTGTATGAACTACTTTCATCTATTTTTATTCGTTTTGGGGTGCAAAATAACAACTTTTAAATGAATTGTGCAAGAAATATCAAGAAAAAATCGTACCTTTGCATCACATTTCAAAAATTAATATATGAAGAAAGTATTATTCATCAACCAGGAAATTGCTCCTTACGTACCAGATACAGAAATGTCATTATTGGGTCAACAGCTCCCTCAGGCTATCATTGAGAAAGGTAACGAGATTCGCACGTTTATGCCTAAGTGGGGAATAATTAACGAGCGAAGAGGTCAATTACACGAAGTTATCAGGTTGTCAAGAATGATGCTTATTATTGACGAGACCGACCATCCTCTAATAATTAAAGTTGCATCAATTCCACAGACCCGCGTTCAGGTGTATTTCATTGATAATGACGACTATTTCCTGAAGCGTCAGATGGCAACCGACGAAAATGGAAAAGTATATGACGACAACGGAGAACGTGCCGTTTTCTTTGCTCGCGGCGTGCTCGAAACAGTAAAGAAGCTGCGTTGGATACCCGATGTAATTCACTGTCAGGGATGGATGAGCGCAATAGTACCTTTATATATAAAGACAGCTCTGCAAGATGAGCCTTCTTTTGCTAATACAAAAGTCGTAACATCACTTTTCAAGGAGGACCTTAAAGGCAAACTATCTGATAAGTTCAAGGCAAGTCTCCCCTTCCGCACAACGACTTCCGAGATTCTAAAGAACTACAAGGAAGACTTCGATTACGAAGATCTTATGAAGCTTGCCATCGATTATTCCGACGGTATTGTTGAAGCAGAAAAGGGAGTTGACAAGAATCTGCTTAAGTATGCAACTGAAAAGGGAAAGAAAGTGATGAAATATCCTGGCAAGGACAACTTTGCCGATGCTTATGACAAGCTTTACGACTCCGTTCTATAAACAAAATTAAACATAATAATTCATTAAGGAAAAACTTCAATGAAAAAATTATATATATCTGTCCTCTTGGCACTTGTGGCCATTGGAATCACCTCTTGTGATGACACCACAAATACTGTTGGAAAATCTTTGACGGATAATACCGACATGCTCGAAGTTTCTACAAGCATCTATGAAGTGACATCACGCTCATTGAAGACAGATTCAGTACTTTCAAGTAGTACCACAGGTTTTCTTGGAAAGATTATAGACCCGGAAACATTAGGTGACATCTCTTGCGACTTCATGGCACAGTTCCACTCGGTAGAAGATTTTGATTTCCCCGATGAGGACGAAATAGTTACCGACGACCATATAGATATCCGTGCTGACTCCTGCGAGATACGTTTGTTCTACAGGTCGTTCTACGGAGACTCTATCGCGAAGATGAAAGTTCAAGTCAGCGAACTCGCGAAACCCCTTGAAGAGGGAAACTATTACTATTCTAATTACGACCCGAGAGAGGAAGGCTATCTGCGTACCGATGCTAATGCGCTTAAGAAGACAAAGATCTACACCCTTGCCAATCAAGAAGTTAGCGACTCGGTAAAGTCATCATCTTCTTATGTTCGCAGCATTCGTATTCCGCTCAACGACTCCTACACCGACAGGAAGGGAAACACTTACAACAACTACGGCACTTACATCCTTCAGGAGCTGTTTAAGGACTTAAACAACTTCACAAACTCGTATAATTTCGTTCACAATATCTGTCCGGGATTCTATTTCGAAATTCAGGATGGTGTGGGCTCTATGGCTTATATCTCCCTTTGTCAGCTGAATGTATATTTCCGCGTTATTCCCGATGGCAAGACCATTCGCAATACTTCTCTTACATTCTCTGCAACAGAGGAGGTCCTGCAGACTTCAACCATCTCAAACGAGGATGAAATCATTGAGGAGTTGGCTAAGGAAAAAGAATGTACATACCTGAAGACTCCGGCAGGCATCTTCACGGAGCTTACTCTTCCCATTGACGAGATAATGGCTAACCACAGTGCCGACTCAATAAATACGGCAAAGATAGTTCTCAACACCATTAACAACAAGTCGCAGATAGAATATGCTTTCGACGACCCCGAGACACTTCTTATGGTTCAGAAAGACAGTCTTTACGAGTTCTTCGAGAAGAAATATGTTGCCAACAACAAGACGTCATTCTTAGCGGAACTTGATGACAACATATATACTTTTGCAAACATCTCGAACCTCATAAAGCACCTTTACGACGTTAAGAACTTAAACCTCGAACGCGATCCGAACTGGGTAGCGGAACATGAGAATTGGAATAAGGTTGTGCTTGTTCCTGTAACAACAACCTATGTTGCTACGGCGTCGGGTACTACACGCTTAGCTCGCGTAATGAACGATATGAGTCTTACGACCACACGTCTTGTCGGTGGCGAGAATAACCCGTATGAAAGTCTGAAGATAAACGTTGTGTACAGTCACTTTAAGGGAAGATAGCACTATGGCAGACGGTTATCTTGAGAGCAAACTCGAGGAGTACGAGAAGCGTAAAGCAGCGTGGCTGAAGAAGCAGAAAGGCTCACTTCACAACGCTAAAACGAGCAAACTTAAGAAGTAGCTGTTTCGTACCCAGATTCTTAAACTCTACGGTGGCTTTGGTGTTTTCACCAGAGCCTTCGATTTTTAATACGGTACCCAATCCGAAACGCTCGTGTTCAATGACATTTCCTTCTTTCAGCGCTGTCACAGGGTGTCCCGTGATGTTTCCCGAATGCTCCACACGGTGTGGTACAATTCGCGGTTTCGGGTCAGCCTTGAACTGAGTAGCCACAGGACGGAAGTTCTGCTGCCGCGGTTCAAAACTACGTGACGAGCCGAGTGACGATGCTCCCTGGACATTCATCAGCGACGGGTCAATATCCTTCAAGAAACGGCTCTCGGGGTTAAACTCCAGTTTGCCATATCTGTATCTGTTCTTTGCACAAGTCAGTATGCAGTGCTTCTCAGCACGTGTTATAGCCACATAGAGCAGTCGTCGTTCCTCTTCAAGTTCACGTTTCGAGTAGCATGACATCGGGCTTGGGAAGATGTTCTCCTCCATACCCACGACGAACACCGTTGGGAACTCCAGTCCTTTTGCGCTGTGAATAGTCATCAGCGTCACTCGTCCGGCATTCTCTTCCTCCTCACCATCCTCGCTGTCCAGGTCGGTCAGCAGCGCCACCTCTTGCAAGAAGTCCGTCAGCGCCACCTCATTGCCCCTATCCTCTTCGCGACGACTGTCAACGAAGTCCTGCATACCGCTGAGGAACTCTTCCAGGTTTTCCTGTCGTGCTATTGCCTCCGGAGTCTTTTCTGAATACAGGTCCTGACTGATTCCTGCCTCCTGTATTATTGCCGCACCGAGAACATAAGCATCATCGTTTGGTAGTCTCACCATGAACGACTGCATAAGAAGTCTGAACGCTTCGAGTTTATTCACCGTGCTCTTGCTGACCTCAAGCTTGTGTTTTATGGGGTCGCAGATAACCTCCCACAGACTGACACCCTCACGTTGTGCCGTTTCTCCGATTTTTGTTATCGATGTTTGTCCAATACCCCTTGTAGGGTAATTTATGATACGTTTTACTGCCTCCTCGTCGTTAGGGTTTGCCACAACACGGAAGTAAGCGATTATGTCCTTTATCTCCTTTCGCTGGTAGAAGCTCAGTCCGCCGTAAATCCTGTATGGTATTCCCTCTTTGCGCATCAACTCTTCAAAGGAGCGGCTCTGCGCATTGGTGCGATAGAGAATGGCAAAGTCCGTCCACTGACAACCGTCATTCCTCTTTATACGTTTTATGTCGCTGCATACAATGTTCGCCTCCTCCTTGTCGCTATACGCCACCTTCAGGGTCAGCTTCTCGCCCTCGTCATTGCGGCTATACACCTCCTTGTGAATCTGTCGTTCGTTGTGTTTTATCAAGCTGTTGGCAGCCTGTACAATGCGTTGTGTGCTGCGGTAGTTCTGCTCAAGTTTAAACAGTTTCGTGCCGACAAATTTCTGTTGGAAGTCCAATATGTTATCAATGTTTGCACCTCTAAATCCGTAGATACTCTGTGCGTCATCGCCCACTACACAAACCCTCTGATGTTCCGCCAGCTGCAGCACTATGCGTTGCTGGACGGCATTGGTATCCTGGTACTCGTCAACAAGAATATACTGGAACTTCTCAGCATACTTGCGACGAATATCCTCATTGTTGCGGAAGAGCATATAAGTTAGTGTCAGCAGGTCGTCGAAGTCCATTGCGTTAGCCTGTTTGCATCGTCTTGCGTAAGCCAGATAAATCTGACTAATCATCGGCACCTTACTTTCTATGTCGCTACGTATAGCCGTCTGGTCCTGAGCATAGTCTTCAGCCATGATAAGGTGGTTCTTCGCCATGCTGATACGGTTATGCACCGATGCTGGTTTATACACCTTATCGTCCAGATTCATCTCCTTGATGATAGTCTTCAGCAGCGAGCGGCTGTCGGTCTCGTCGTATATGGTAAAGTTCGATGTAAAACCTATATGTTCCGCCTCGTATCTCAGTATTCTTGCAAAGATGCTGTGGAACGTTCCCATCACCAGGTATCGTGCTGTCTCCTCTCCCACCAGTCGTCCTATGCGTTCACGCATCTCTCGTGCCGCCTTGTTGGTAAACGTAAGAGCAAGAATGTTCCAGGGTTTCATGCCCTGCTGCAGCAGGTAGGCTATTTTGTATGTCAGCACGCGTGTCTTTCCCGACCCTGCACCCGCTATTACGAGTGATGGTCCTTCGTTATAGACTACCGCCTGTCGCTGCGATTCATTCAATTGCTCTAAGAGTTCCATTATATCTTTATTCTGCAGTTTTCATATCTACATCCTGTCCTTTCTTGGGAAATAGCGGGATGTAGCGCATTTCTTTCATTATTCTAAATTTACGTTTCACCATGTAGTCCGATGGTGTTTTCGACGAGAACCGCCTTGGATTAGGCAGTGTTGCAGCTATGAGTGCGCAGTTTGCTCTCGTCAGTTCTTCAGCACTACAGTCGAAGTTCTCGTGTGCTACGGCGTCGGCACCGTAAATGCCGTCACCCATTTCTATGGAGTTCAGATAGACCTCCATTATTCTGTGTTTTCCCCATACCAGTTCTATGAGTACAGAGAAGTATGCTTCCAGTCCTTTCCTCAGCCACGAACGTCCTGGCCACAGGAAAACGTTCTTTGCTGTTTGTTGTGTTATCGTGCTTGCACCATGTTTGTTCTTATGGTCAAGATTGTGTATTGCCGCCTTTTCTATTGCTTCGTAGTCGAAGCCGTGATGTTTCAGAAACCTTGCGTCCTCCGAAGCCATAACAGCGACGGGCATCGACGGCGACATCTTGTCGAGTGGCATCCAGTGGTGTTTCAGCTTCAGCGGTTTTCCTTCTTTCTTCTGTTCTATACACCTGATAACCATCAACGGCGTGATATATACAGGTATGAATCTAAGAGCCACAACAGCAAGAATGGTGGTACCAAAAAATGCTACCACCACCCATTTTGCTATGTTTTTCAGGAGCTTCATTTACTTCAGCTCACCGTTGTTTGCCTTTTCAATCATCTTCTCGCTTGCATACAGATAAACCTCTACGCGGCGGTTCTGCTGACGACCAGCCTCTGTATCGTTGCTTGCAACAGGATTCTGCTCGCCACAACCGATGACGTTCTTGAACTGTGCAGAGCTAACACCGAGTGATGAGAGATAATTCTTCACAGCCTGAGCGCGCTGCAGAGAGAGGTTAATATTCTTCTGGCGGCTCTCGTCAGCTGAAGAATTGCGCCATCCCTGGTTGTCAGTATATCCTTGGATATCGACAGAGCAGAGACCGTCGTCCTTAAGCAGCTTTGCGAAAGACTGCAGGTCGCTACGCGATCTGTCGCTGAGGTCTGATTTCCCTGATGCGAAGAGGATACCAGCGTCAAAGGTTACCTTGACAGCCTTAAGACCGTTGGCGTCAACAACTTCCTCAACCTTCGCGTTCTCCAGCTGGGCAGCAGCCTTTGCCTTAACGTTGTCCATGTGCTTACCGATGAGAGCGCCTGCTCCGGCACCTACAGCGGCACCTACAGCGGCACCTACAGCAGTGTTGCCTGCTATGTTACCGATGATTGCGCCAAGTACTGCACCACCACCTGCTCCGATGAGTGTACCATTACCTGTGTTTGTGTTGCAACTGAGCACTAAAGCCAAACACATTCCAAGTGTTGCTAATTTGATTTTCTTCATAATTGATATACTTTAAAGTAATTAAAAACCTAATTTGGCGACAAAAATACAAAATTATTATGAATAATACATTATAAATAATTAATTATTTTGTACCTTTGCAATCAAAATTAAAGAAAATAAACATAATATACAATGGCAAAAGAACTGAAAGAACTAACCAAGCGAGCTGAGAATTACAGCCAATGGTATAACGACTTGGTTGTAAAAGCCGACCTTGCAGAACAGTCGGCAGTACGCGGATGTATGGTTATAAAACCCTATGGATATGCTATTTGGGAGAAGATGCAACACCAGCTGGACCTCATGTTCAAGGAGACCGGCGCACAGAACGCTTACTTCCCGCTGCTTATCCCGAAGTCATTCCTCTCGCGCGAAGCGGAGCATGTTGAAGGATTCGCCAAGGAAGCTGCTGTAGTAACTCACTATCGTCTTCGTTCTAAGGCAGACAAGAGCGGTGTCGAGGTTGACCCGACAGCAAAACTCGAAGAGGAGTTGGTTATCCGTCCTACTTCCGAGACAATTATATGGAACACCTACAAGAACTGGATTCACTCGTGGCGCGACCTGCCCCTTATG
>CAMUVE010000014.1:0-30919 GCA_947163985.1 uncultured Prevotella sp. | reverse complement strand
AAAACTGGAACAGATAAAATACATGATAGATTGTGTTTCTTTGATGGAAGTATCGTAAAAGACGATTGGAACCCTAAACGGGATAAGTTCGATACGAAAACAGGAAGGAAAGAATCAAAGAAAAGTTCATACGATACATCAAAATTCATTAGCGTGTAAAAACGTGCAGAATGTGTCGTAAAAAGTGTCGCCAGTAGTTTACAATAACTTTGTAAGTAGTTGATTATCATCATCCGTCAGCCGCCGCACAGGCTGCCGTAGAAGAGTAAGCAAAACTCTATATTATACTTTGAGCGCAATTCCATTCGAGAGTTGCGCCCTTTTTTTGTAAAATGTTTGGTGGTACTACTTTATTTATATCTTTGCACTGAGTAAAATTACTCACTTCACTGAGTAAAATTTTGAATTATGTACAAAAGGTCTGAATATCAAATAATTACAAGTGGGCTAAAAGAGTCAAGAAAGTTCATTCAGGCTATTATGGCTCGCAAGGAGTGGGGGCGCATCTTTGAATCGGGGATAGGTGCTTGGATTGTCAGTCAGTCTTTTGTTCATCGTATTGAAGTGTTCTATTGGCGTGAACTTGTCGACGAGGTTGATTTTATTCTTCGCAAGAAGGGAACAGTCGTTGCCATCGAGGTAAAGAGTAATGCAGAAAAGAATACGAAAGGACTTGATAAGTTTAGAGATAAGTTCCGCCCTAAATCTGCATTTATCGTGGGTGACGGTGGTATAAGCGCTGAAGAGTTCTTTTCTATGGATATAAGGACTCTTTTCAAATAATAGTTTAATATTGGTGGCGTTTTGTTTGGTGATTTGACAATATTTTAGTTTTTTTGTCGCAGAATTTGCGACGTTAAATACAGTAAAAAGAGTTTGACAAATTGCATTCCATCTGATTGGAATATTGCGCAATTCAATAAAAAGTTATACCTTTGCACACAATGACAACGACATTAGTTATAGGACTGCTGATACCGCTGCTGGGCACGATGCTCGGCTCAGCCTTCGTATTCTTTATGCGAGATGGAATGTCTTTGCGATTACAGAAAACATTGCTTGGCTTTGCATCAGGTGTGATGGTGGCAGCTTCTGTTTGGTCGTTGCTTATCCCTGCTATGGAAATGGATGCCGACAACAGTAAATGGAGTGTCCTGCCTGCTGCAGTCGGGTTCTTGTTGGGCATGGGATTTTTATTGCTGCTCGACGAACTTACTCCACACCTTCATGTGGGTTCAGAAACACCGGAAGGTCCCCGTTCGCACTTGTCGCGCACAGCTATGCTGGCATTAGCAGTTACCATTCACAACCTGCCTGAAGGAATGGCAGTCGGCGTGGTTTTTGCCGGAGCAGAGCAAGGCACGGCAGGTCTGTCCGTAGCGTCTGCTGCGGCAATCTCGCTGGGTATTGCCATTCAGAATATTCCCGAGGGAGCCATTATCTCCATGCCTATGCGTGCTGCTGGTAACAGCAAGTGGCGCTCGTTCCTCATTGGCAGTCTTAGTGGTGCTGTTGAGCCAATAGGAGCACTTGCAGTTCTACTACTTGCCTCACTGTTGATGCCCGTTATGCCATATATGCTTGCCTTTGCCGCAGGAGCTATGTTTTATGTTGTTGTCGAGGAACTCATTCCCGAAGCCTCTAATGGTCAGCACTCCAATCTCAGCACCATCGGCTTTGCCATCGGCTTCGTGCTGATGATGGTATTCGATGTGGTGATGGGTTAATTTCGTAATTTAGCAAGAAATATTGAGAGATAATATTATGGAACAGAAACGTACTACGATGGTAAGTCTGTGAAATTCAGCACTATTCTGCCTTATAGTTGTTTTATTACTTTACACGGATTACCTACAGCAATTGTGTTTGAGGGAATGTCGTTTACCACAACGGAGCCTGCTCCGATACTTACATTGTCGCCTATTGAGACTCCTGGAAGTATTGTTACGCTGCCGCCAATCCAAACGTTATTGCCGATAGTGACGGGCTTTGCCCATTCCTGACGGGTGTTCCGTTCTACAGGGTCCGTGCTGTGACAGGCAGTGTAGATGCTTACATTGGGACCTACGAAGCAGTCATCGCCAATGGTTACAGGTGCTTCGTCGAGAATGGTGAAGTTGAAGTTCGCAAAGAAACGCTTGCCGATACTTATCTGTTTGCCGTAGTCGCAGCGAAAAGGCTGATTGATAATAATCTTATCGTCGCCAATATGTCCAAGTAGTCCTTTCAGCAGTTCCAGTTTCTTTTCATTCTCTGACGGACGTAACAGGTTGTAGTCGTGTATTACCTCCCTTGCTTCAGCAAGCTCTTTCAGCAACTGAGGGTCAATAGCGCAATAGACTTCTCCAGCCAGCATCTTTTCTTTCTCTGTCATAGTTTATTTATCTTATACAAATCCTAATTGTTCTCAAAACTTTTTGCAAATATACTGATTTTGTATATTTTATTGTTACTTTTGCCGCCATTATTTGAAAGAATGTCTGTCGTGTTTATCAAGAAGTCGAAACCGAAGACGCTTGAAGAGTCGTGGGAGTCGTGGGTATACTCATTTTTCCTTCGTGATCACGGCATAGAGTATCACGCTTTAGCAACGGTAAAGCGAATAAACGAAGACAACACGATGGAGTTGGGTTAATGGTATTCAAAGTGCTGATAGTCTTTGCTGTACTTCCAGTTGCCGCCCCACTGGAAACCGTATTTTGTAAATAGCTTGTAGGCAAGATCGTCGCGTGTAATCTTATATTTAAACGTCTTGCTCCTGTCGGCATAACGAGCAGCTGTCTTAGGCGCTGTAACTGTTTTGCCGTCCTTGGTGTGACGAACCTGCGGGTTGTAAAGCGGATTGATGTCGATGGCTAGTCCGCGGGCGTGATAGGATAGACGCTTGGAGCCAGCAATCTGTCGATAGCAGAAACACGAAGTGTTATTTGCACGCATCTGCTTCTCGTCGTCGGCATTATACTTCTCGGGTAACTCGATATGTTGAATAGGATAGCGGGCCGCGTATAGTTCCTTGAAGATGACGACAAGTTTTTCTGCTATTTTCTTATTACAAATTAGCTCTCCCAAATGACTTTTTCCGTCGTAGTCCCAATGGAGCACTCGTATGTATCGCAGATCGGAGCGCCGGATGTTGTCATTGGGAATATAGGTTTTTCCCTGCATCGATGTCCATACATTGTCGGGAATGGTATCGGCAGAGAACTCCTTCTGAGCACAAAGTGTCAGCGATGAGAAGAAAAGTATTGTGAAAAGTAGCTTTCTCATGTTTTAAACAGATAATATACGTCGCCGTAATCTTTCAAGGAGTATGGGGTGGGGTACTCTTTAAAGAATCCGAATATGGTGCTGCCGCTGCCACTCATTGCCGCATAGATGGCACCAAAATCGTAGAACTTCTGTTTTATTTCTGCCAGCTTGGGGTATTGTGGAAAAATGCTGTCCTCGAAGTCGTTCTTCAGGTCTTGACGCCACGTTTCTATGGGCTGGTTAAGAACGATGTCACGACAGTTTTTCTGTGGTTGTTGAGGTGTTATGTGTGCGAAGGCCTCGCGCGTACTTATGGATATTGTAGGTTTTATAACAACGAGTTTATAGTCGCTGAGGTCGAGGTGGATGTCGGTGAGTTTGTCGCCAATACCTTCTGCATAGGCTGGGGTAGATTTTATGAAGAAAACGCAGTCGGCACCAAGTTGAGCGGCATAGTGCTCCATCTGCTCCGTGGAAAGATCTAAGTAGCAGTATTCGTTAATGAGACGTATAGCGTAAGCACCATCGGAAGAGCCGCCGCCCATACCTGCCTGCATGGGGATTTTCTTGGTAAGGGTGAAGTGAAGCGGAGGCAGATCGAAGTCGTTGTTTAGCAGGTTATAAGCCTTAACGACGAGGTTCTTCTCGGGGTCGCAGTCGATGTCCTCGCCCTTGACTTCAAGGGTGCAGCCTTTGTCCTTTCCATAAGAGATGTACAAATCGTCTTTGATTAAGACAGGATAGAACACCGTCTCGAGGTTATGATAGCCGTCAGGACGCTGGCTGACGATGTTGAGTCCGAGGTTTATCTTAGCGCAAGGAAATATTCTCATTTGGTATTTTTAAAACTTAAAGTTTAGAAAATCGTTGCAAAGATACAAATATATTTGTAATTTTGTACCCGCAAAAGAAATAATTATGGCAGAGAGAAGAAAAAATACTGTTCCTATAGATTCCACATACGGCCATCTTCAGCCCCAGGCGCTCGATATAGAAAGAGCCGTTCTTGGTGCATTGATGATTGATACCGAAGCATTCTCGATGGTCAGCGAGGTGCTGAAACCAGAGACATTCTACGAACCGCGTAACCAGAAGATTTATCAGGCTATACAGACACTGAGCATGAATCAGCAGCCTGTGGATATTATGACGGTTACGGAACAGGTGCGTCGCGACGGAGCGTTGGAAGAGATAGGCGGTCCTGCATATATCCTTGAGCTGTCGTCGCACGTGGCTTCGAGTGCCCACATAGAGTATCATGCGAATATTCTGGCACAGAAGTTTATGGCGCGTCAGCTGATATCCTACGCCAGTCGTTTGGAGACGAGAGCCTTCGACGAAACTTCCGACGTCAACGAGGTAATGCAGTCGGCAGAGGGCGAACTCTTTGAACTGTCGCAGAAGAATATGCGTCAGGACTATACACAAATAGACCCCGTTGTCAGCGAGGCAGTGGAGATACTGCAGAAGGCAGCATCGAACACCAGTGGACTGACCGGTATTCCTACTGGTTATACCGACCTTGATGACAAGACGTCAGGATGGCAGAATTCCGACCTCGTCATCATTGCAGGACGTCCCGCGATGGGAAAGACAGCCTTCGCGCTGTCGCTTGCCAAGAATATCGCTGTCGATGAACATATTCCGGTAGCGTTCTTCTCGCTTGAAATGAGCAACGTCCAGCTGGTGAACCGTCTTATTTCTAACGTCTGTGAGATTTCGGGAAAGAAGATTCTTAACGGACAGCTTGATAAGGAAGAGTGGAAGCGATTGGACAGAAATCTCCGACTGCTCCAGGGAGCGCCGATTTACGTTGACGACACCCCGGGAATGGGAATCTTTGAGTTGCGTACAAAGGCTCGTAGGTTGGTTCGTGAGAACAAGGTGCGACTGATAATTATAGACTATCTACAGTTGATGAATGCCAACGGCTCGCGCTTCGGAAGTCGTCAGGAAGAGGTATCTACAATAAGTCGTTCGCTGAAAGGACTTGCTAAGGAACTTAACATCCCAATACTGGCGCTGTCGCAGCTTAACCGTTCTGTGGAGAAACGCGACGATGGTCAGGAGGGAAAACGTCCGCAACTGTCTGACCTGCGTGAATCAGGAGCCATAGAGCAGGATGCCGATATGGTACTTTTTGTTCACAGACCAGAATACTATCGTATTTTTCAGGACGAACACGGTAACGACCTGCGCGGAATGGCACAGATAATCATCGCCAAGCATCGTAAAGGTGCTACGGGTGACGTGTTGCTTAACTTCCGAGGAGAGTTTACACGATTCCAGAATCCGCAGGACTCATATATCGGGGCAATGGATAATGGTGGAGAGATAAGAATGTCGAAGGCATCGCAGGATGATCCGTTGCCACCGCCACCGGTGGAAGGAGTGCCGTTTTAAGATGTAGGAGGTTAGAAGTAAGAGGTAAAAATTATGATTACTGTTAAACTCAAGGAAAAGGATATTATAAAGGCTGCCAATGAGGGCATGGATGCTTTCGTTGGCGCGTTCGTTGACAAAATTAACGAAGCTATCGGTGGTGAGTTGACAGGCGAGACGATGCAGTTGCTCAATGCTGACCAGATAACGCTATTGGCATATGTACAGATGCGCGACGAAGTTATGGACGGTGGTTTCGTACAACTGATACATAACGGATACGGTCCGTTCCTCTTTAAGAACCCCTTTGCAAAAGCATTGAAGATGTGGGGTTTGACAGACCTATCGAAACTTGTTTACAGCGCAGCAACACTGTATAACAAACACCACGAAGCGATAGAGGCCGACTGTAGCGACGACGAGTTTATGTCGCTCTTTGAACGTTTCCCTGATTTTGACGACCTCGACGATGAGTTCGTGGAGAACGAGGAGATGTGGACAGCCAGAATAGCTGAGTATATCGATGAGCATATAGAAGCATTTGCAACAGTAGAAAAATGAACAAAGAACAACAGGAAATAAGGAAGAAAAGTCCTATACAGATACGCAACAAGAAGGCATCGTTCGAGTACCTCTTCGTTGACGACTACACGGCAGGCATCGTGCTTACGGGTACCGAGATAAAGAGTATCCGACAGGGCAAGGCGTCGCTTGTAGATACTTATTGCTACTTTGCCAACGGAGAGCTGTGGGTGAAAGGAATGAATATCTCGCCTTACTTCTACGGCTCGTTCAACAACCACTCGGCAAAGCGCGACAGGAAACTGCTGCTTAATCGTCGTGAGTTGAGAAAACTGCAAGAGGCAACGAAGGCAGTGGGATTTACAATAGTGCCAACATTACTCTTTATCGACACCAACGGAAGAGCAAAGCTGGACATATCGTTGGCACGAGGAAAGAAAGAGTTTGACAAACGACAGACCCTGAAGGAAAAAGAAGACCGCAGGGAGATGGATAGAGCAAGAAAGAACTTCTAACAACAGATAATGAAAGGTATAGAGAACTTAATAAAGGAGAAGATCCTTGTGCTCGACGGAGCGATGGGCACGATGATTCAGAAGTATGGGCTTAAAGGCAATAACGACGCATTTAACCTCACACGTCCCGATGTTGTTCTCGATATTCACAAGAAATACTTAGAGGCAGGAGCCGACATCATTACTACAAACACGTTCAGTAGTCAGCGCATCTCGCAGGAAGACTATAACATGCAAGACAAATGTCGCGAGATGGCACTTGCAGGAGCACAGCTGGCACGTAAGGCTGCCGACGCTTTTTCTACGGAGGAGAAACCCCGTTTCGTGGCAGGCTCGGTAGGCCCTACGAACAAAACGTGTTCCATGAGTTCCGACGTCAGCAATCCTGCAGAAAGAGATATTACCTACGACGAACTCTTCGATGCCTACTGCGAACAGATAGGAGCATTGATAGAAGGCGGTGTAGATACAATACTCATTGAGACGATATTCGACACGCTGAATGCTAAGGCTGCCATCGATGCAGCACTTAGTGAGATGAACAGACAGGGCAGACAACTGCCGATAATGCTTAGCGTAACGATAAGCGACCTTGCAGGAAGAACACTCAGCGGACAGACCCTCGACGCCTTTCTAGCAAGTGTTTCAAGCTATCCGATATTCTCTGTGGGACTGAACTGCTCGTTTGGTGCCGCACAGATGAAACCATACCTGAAAGACCTTTCAAGGAAAGCACCTTATTATATTAGTGCTTATCCGAATGCGGGACTGCCGAACTCTATGGGACTGTACGACGAAACGGTAGAGTCGATGTCGCCACAGATAAAGGAATTTATCGATGAAGGATTGGTGAATATCATCGGTGGATGCTGTGGTACCGACGAGAAGTTCATAGCAAGCTACGCACAGATGGCGGAAGGAAAGACACCACACGTGGTGGTGCCCCGCACAGAGACGCTGAAGCTGTCGGGATTCGAAGTTCTTGACGTTACCGACGAGGTGCGATTCGTTAACGTAGGAGAGCGTTGCAACGTTGCAGGCTCAAGAAAGTTCCTCCGACTTATTCAGGAAAAGAAATACGATGAGGCTATGACGATAGCCCGAAAGCAGGTCGAGGACGGAGCGCTGGTGATAGATGTCAATATGGATGACGCGTTGCTGGATGCACGTAAGGAGATGCGCACATTCCTTAATCTTATTGCTGCCGAGCCGGACATCTCGAAAGTGCCTATAATGATAGACTCTTCCGACTGGAATGTCATCATGGAAGGACTGAAATGTGTTCAGGGGAAGCCTATCGTGAACTCCATATCACTAAAGGAAGGCGAAGAGGTCTTCGTGAGTCATGCTAAGGATGCAATGAGGTTCGGCGCTGCCGTCGTAGTGATGTGTTTCGACGAAGAAGGACAGGCAACGACATTCGAACGCAGAATAGCTATCGCCGAAAGGGCATACAAGATACTTACTGAGAAGGTGGGGATGAACCCGCTGGACATCATCTTCGACCCTAATGTACTCGCTATAGCTACAGGCATAGAAGAGCACGACAGCTATGCTCTTGACTTTATACGTGCTACGGAGTGGATTCGTAAGAATCTCAAAGGAGCACATGTCAGCGGAGGAATAAGCAATCTCAGCTTCTCGTTCCGAGGAAATAACTACATCCGCGAGGCACTACACGCAGTATTCCTTTTCCATACCATACAGAAAGGAATGGATTTCGGAATAGTTAATCCGGCGTCGAAGGTGCTCTATACGGACATACCACAGGAGCAGTTGACGATATTTGAGGACGTAATTCTCAATAAGAATAAGAATGCTACGGAAAAACTTGTAGAACTTAGCGAAGAAATCAAGAAGAGGGAGGAGCGGAGAAAGGAGTCTCTTTCCAACAGTCTCCCGGCAAACTCCTCAAATAGCAGAGAAGGACAGGAGCCTGATATAAAGAACCGGTCTGTTGAGGACAGGCTGACGAACGCACTTATTAAAGGCATATCAGATAATCTGGAGACCGACCTTAAAGAAGCCGTTGAGAAATACCCTAAGGCAGTAGATATAATAGAAGGTCCGCTGATGAAGGGAATGAACATCGTTGGTGAACTGTTCGGAGAAGGAAAGATGTTCCTGCCACAAGTGGTGAAGTCGGCAAGGACAATGAAACAAGCAGTAGCTTTCCTGACGGAGAATACCGAATTGGCTGATGTGTCAACGAATGCGCAAAAGGCGGGTAAGGTGCTGTTGGCAACAGTGAAGGGCGACGTCCACGACATAGGAAAGAATATCGTAGCTGTCGTTATGGCATGCAACAACTATGAAGTTATTGATATGGGTGTGATGGTGCCGGCAGAACAGATAGTGCGCAAAGCTAAGGAAGAGAAGGTTGACATCATTGGTCTTAGCGGACTGATAACTCCTTCGCTCGAAGAAATGGTGAATGTGGCTAACGAACTTACCCGTGCAGGACTTAACATTCCTATAATGATTGGTGGTGCTACGACGAGTAGGCTCCATGTGGCGCTGAAGATAGCACCAGTATATTCAGGACCAGTAGTGTGGCTGAAGGATGCGTCGCAGAATGCCCTTATGGCCCATAAACTGTTGGATAAAGACGAAGAACCAGTATTCGAGGCAAAGTTGAGCGAGGAGTACGACACTCTTCGTAAAGACTTCTACGAAAAACAGGAGAAGTTGATGAGTATCGAGGAGGCAAGAAGTAAGAAACTTAATCTTTGGGATAAGAAATAAAGATATATGAAGAAGAAAAATTGGCATTTGATACCAGGACAGCCCATCACAGAGATGGATAAAAAGATAATGTGGTGGGAGAGTAAGGGGAAATTGGTGCCGCGAAGAGAACTTATTAAAACACCTGAACAAATAGAGGGAATACGCCGTGCGGGCGTGGTAAATACAGGTGTTCTCGACGAAGTTGCGAGGAATATTCACGCCGGCATGAGTACTCTGGAGATTGACGAAATATGTATGGACTACTGCAAGGCACACAATGCCACACCAGCATGTCTTAACTACGAAGGCTTCCCCAAGAGCGTGTGCACAAGTATCAACGAAGTAGTGTGTCACGGAATACCTAAGGCAGAAGATGTCCTTGAAGAGGGTGATATAATCAATGTGGATTTCACGACGATAGTTGACGGATATTATGCTGACGCCTCGCGTATGTTTATTATAGGTAAGACATCACCCGAGAAGGAACAACTTGTAAGGGTAGCTAAGGAGTGCCTGGAGATTGGTGCTGAGGCCGCAAAACCCTACGGCTTTGTAGGCGATATAGGCAACGCAATAGAAAAACATGCGAAGAAGTATCACTACGGAGTGGTTCGCGACCTCTGTGGACACGGAGTGGGATTGGAATTCCACGAAGCTCCCGATGTAGAACATTATGGCAAGAAAGGAACAGGAATGTTACTCGTGCCAGGAATGGTGTTCACCATAGAGCCGATGATAAATATGGGTACATGGAGAGTCTTCATTGATGCTGACGACCCATACGGATGGGAAGTGATTAGCGAGGACGAGAAACCCAGCGCCCAATGGGAACATACCTTCCTGATGACAGAAAACGGAGTAGAAATTTTATCATACTGATGGACAATATATATATATTAGGTATAGAGAGCTCGTGTGACGATACAAGTGCGGCAGTGTTGAAAAATAATATGCTACTGTCAAACGTAACGGCATCACAAAAGGTCCACGAGGAATATGGTGGTGTGGTACCAGAACTGGCATCGAGAGCACACCAGCAGAACGTGGTACCTGTAGTTGATCAGGCGCTGAAGAAGGCCGGAATAACAAAGGAACAGCTTTCCGCGGTAGCCTTTACACGCGGTCCGGGACTTATGGGCTCTCTGCTCGTAGGCGTAAGTTTCGCAAAAGGTTTCGCACGTTCATTAGGAATACCGCTCATCGATGTAAACCATCTGCAAGGACACATCCTGGCACATTTTGTAGAAGAGGAGGGAGTGGAACATAAAGCTCCACCTTTCCCGTTCCTTTGCTTGCTCGTAAGCGGAGGAAACTCACAGATAGTGAAGGTTAATGCGTACAACGACATGCAGGTGATAGGACAGACGATAGACGATGCTGCCGGCGAGGCAATAGACAAATGTTCCAAAGTTATGGGACTGGGTTATCCTGGAGGTCCTATAATAGACCGTCTGGCACGTCAAGGTAATCCTCATGCCTTTAAGTTTGCAGAGCCGCAAATACCAGGCTATAACTATAGTTTCAGCGGACTGAAGACTTCGTTCCTCTATAACCTGCGCGAGTGGGTAGAGGGAGATCCTGATTTCGTGGAGCACCATAAAGAAGACCTTGCCGCATCGTTGGAATATACTATAGTTGATATCCTGATGAAGAAACTGCGTAAGGCTGTCAAGGATACAGGAATAAAACATGTTGCTGTGGCAGGAGGAGTAAGTGCTAATAACGGACTGCGCAACGCTTTTCACGAACACGCCGAAAAATACGGCTGGACAATTTATATACCAAAGTTCAGCTATACTACTGACAACGCTGCAATGATTGGAATAACAGGATATTACAAATATCAGGATAAGGACTTCTGCAGTATTGATGCTCCAGCATTTTCAAAAGTAACATTTAAATAATTAAAATATGGAATTCGAAAACAAAGTACTTAGTAAAGAGATTCAGATGCTTCTCTACGAAACAGGAAAGTCGCTTAGTACAGCTGAGAGCTGTACCGGAGGACTTATCGCGGAGTCTATAATCGCTGCTCCAGGAAGTAGCCAGTATTTTAAGGGCAGCATAGTTTCGTATGTTGACGAGGTTAAAGAGCGTCTGCTCGGTGTTGACCCTGAGCTTATGCGCGAGAAGAGTGCCGTCTGCGAAGAAGCTGCAATACAAATGGTGCGCGGAGCCTGCAAGACTCTGAATACTGACTATGCTATTGCTGCAACAGGCTTTGCCGGTCCTGGCGGAGGAGCACCAGGAGCTCCCGTCGGTACGATATGGCTCGCTTGTGGTACCCCTGATAATGTTATAACTTTCAAATTGTCAGAAGATAACGGACGCGACAGAAATCAGCAGGCGGCAGCTTATAAAGCGCTCCAGATGTTTCTGGAGTTCCTTAAGGGTGACAAAGAGTAGGGTTCCCTTCGAAAAAAAACTTAAAATTAAAGATTATTGAAGAAATATTTTGTTATTTCGGAAAATGTTTGTAATTTTGCACCCTGTTTGGAATAAGTATCAAAAAAAGAACTCAAAAAAGTAGATAGCAATGTCGAAGATTTGTCAAATTACGGGTAAGAAAGCCCAAATAGGAAACAACGTTTCACACTCTAAGCATCGCACAAAGCGCAGCTTCGATGTGAACCTCTTCAGCAAGAAATTCTATTATGTTGAAGAGCAATGCTGGATCCAGCTTAAGATAAGTGCTGCCGGCCTTCGTCTTATTAACAAGGTTGGTCTTGACGCTGCACTCAAGCAGGCTGTGAGCAAAGGCTATGTAGATTGGAAAGATATTAAAGTGATAGGAGACTAAGTACTATGGCATCAAAGAAAGCTAAAGGAAATAGAGTACAGGTAATTCTTGAATGTACTGAGATGAAGAGTAGTGGTCTGCCAGGTACAAGTCGTTATATTACGACAAAGAACCGCAAGAACACTCCTGAGAGACTGGAATTGAAGAAGTATAACCCAATCCTTAAGAAGATGACTCTTCATAAGGAAATCAAATAAGGAACACTAAAGAATGGCAAAGAAAACCGTCGCTACCCTCCATGAAGGCTCAAAGGATGGTCGCGCTTACACAAAAGTTATCAAGATGGTGAAGAGTCCTAAGACAGGTGCTTACATCTTCGACGAGCAGATGGTTCCTAATGAAGAAGTAAAAGAATTCTTCAAGAACTAAGATATCCTATCGAATTACATAATAACGGGTCGCAACTGAAAGGTTGTGACCCGCTTTCTTTTGTAAATTAAAATATTTTGTTTACATTTGCACCATCAAATATAAAAGTATGGGTTTATTCGGACTATTTAATAAAGAAAAGAAGGAAACACTCGACAAGGGATTGGAGAAAACAAAACAGAGTGTTTTTGAGAAATTAGCTCGTGCCGTAGCAGGAAAAGCTAAGGTTGACGATGATGTGCTTGACAATCTTGAGGAAATCCTCGTAACGAGTGATGTGGGCGTAGATACCACCCTGAAAATTATTGAACGTATTGAAGAAAGAGTAGCAAAAGACAAATATGTTTCGACGTCGGAACTCAACGAGATACTTCGCCAGGAGATAGCAAATCTTCTTGCGGAGAATGGCAACGAAGATAACGAGAACTGGGATCTGCCAACAGACCACCGTCCTTATGTTATCCTTGTCGTTGGTGTCAACGGAGTAGGAAAGACTACGACAATAGGAAAACTTGCCTGGCAGTTCAAACAGGCAGGAAAGAAAGTTTATCTCGGTGCTGCCGACACCTTCCGTGCTGCTGCCGTAGAACAGCTGTGCATCTGGGGCGAACGCGTAGGAGTGCCTGTAATAAAACAGCAGATGGGCAGCGACCCGGCGAGTGTTGCTTTCGACACCCTCAGTTCGGCAAAGGCAAACGATGCCGACGTCGTTCTCATTGATACTGCAGGACGACTGCATAACAAGGTTGGATTGATGAACGAGCTGAAGAAAATAAAGGAAGTAATGAAGAAGGTGCTCCCCGAGGCTCCCGACGAGGTGATGCTCGTTCTTGACGGCTCTACAGGACAGAACGCCTTTGAACAGGCAAAGCAGTTTGCCGCTGTTACTAATATCACCAGTCTTGCTATTACTAAACTCGACGGTACAGCCAAAGGTGGTGTGGTGATAGGCATCAGCGACCAAATGAAAGTCCCCGTGAAATATATCGGTCTTGGTGAAGGAATGAAAGACCTTCAGTTATTTAACAAGCGACAATTTGTAGATTCTTTGTTCGAATGATTGAGAAGCAGATAGACGTTATAACGATGGGTTGCTCAAAGAACCTTGTAGATAGTGAGAATCTCATGGGTCTTATGAGTCAGTATGGATACAGCTGCGTTCACGACAGCGATAATCCATGCGGAGAAATAGTCGTTGTTAACAGCTGCGGTTTTATCAACGATGCAAAGGAGGAAAGCATACAGATGATTCTCAAGATGGCTGAGAAAAAGTCGAGAGGCGAGATACGTCGTCTGTATGTAATGGGTTGTCTGTCACAGCGCTACCAGAAGGAACTGAAAAAGGAAATTCCTGAAGTTGACGGCTATTATGGGAAGTTTAACTACCGTCAGCTGCTGCAGGACCTGAAAGGTGTTGATGACGAGAAACATTACAGAATGCTTACCACACCTTCGCACTATGCGTATATAAAAATCAGCGAAGGATGTAATCGTCATTGTGCATATTGCGCTATACCCATAATAACAGGAAAGCATAAGAGTCGTCCGCAAGAGGAAATTCTCGACGAGATACGCACGCTGGTGAAAGCTGGTGTTAGCGAATTCCAGATTATAGCTCAGGAACTTACCTACTACGGAGTAGATTTAAACGGAAAACAGCAGATTGCGGAACTTGTCAGCAAGATATCAGACATAGAAGGTGTAAGATGGATTCGTCTGCACTATGCTTATCCTACGAACTTCCCTATGGACCTTCTTGCCGTTATGCGTGAGAAAGATAACGTGTGCAAATATCTCGACATCGCTCTTCAGCATATCAGCGACAACGTACTCAAGGCGATGCGACGACATATCACAAAGGACGAAACCTACGAGTTGATAAACACCTTGCGTCGCGAGGTTCCGGGAATAAACATTAGAACAACGCTGATGGTTGGCTTCCCTGGAGAAACCGAGGACGACTTCAAAGAACTCCTGGAATTCACCCGTTGGGCACGCTTCGAACGAATGGGTGCCTTTGCCTACTCTGCTGAGGAAGGTACTTGGAGCGGTGATAAGCTGAAGGACGATGTGCCTGAGGACATAAAGCAGGAGCGACTCTCGAAACTGATGAGGGTACAACAACGCATAAGTGAAGAAATTACCGCCACGATGATAGGGAAAGTGATGACAGTAGTCGTTGACAGACGAGAAGGCGAATATTTCATTTGTCGTTCGGAGTTCTCTTCACCTGAAGTGGATCCCGAAGTGCTTATACCCTGCAACGAGACGTTGGAGATAGGAAAATACTACGATGTAAAAATTATAGAGTCGGACGAGTTCGACCTCTATGCAACAACAAAGATATGAACAATAAACAATTTATCCACGAGCTTTCCAATCGTACAAGCTATACTCTTGAGGATACTCAGCGTATGGTCTATGATATGATTGACTCTATGAATGAGAAGTTTATGGAAGGCGAACCTGTCAACGTGACTGGTTTTGGTACCTTCGAGGTAAAGAAACGTATGGAGAGAGTTATCGTGAACCCTTCAACTGGTCAGCGTATGCTCGTTCCACCAAAACTCGTTCTGTCGTTTAAACCAAATGCTTCCGTTAGGGAGAAGATAAATCAGGGAGGACAGCAAAATGGCTAAATCGTCTATTCAAGTTCTTGCGCGCTATATCTCAGAGAAGAGAGGCGTGCCACAAAGGGATGCAGAACATTTTGTAAAGTCCTTTTTCGAAATCATCAGCGAAACACTCCAAAGCGGTGAGAGTCTAGTGAAGATAAAAGGATTCGGCACGTTTAAGATTGTTGACGTCAAGGATCGTGAGAGTGTTGACGTAAATACCGGAGAACGTATTGTTATTGAAGGACGTTCAAAGATTTCGTTCATTCCTGACAACGTTATGAAGGAGCTTGTCAATAAACCTTTCTCGCAGTTTGAAACCGTTGTGGTAAATGACGGAGTGAATTTTGAAGAGGAAGTTAAGGAAGAAGGAGTTCAAGGAATTCAGGGAGTTCAAGGAGTTCAAGGAGTTCAAGAAGTAAAAGAAGAAGTTAAGGAAGAGGAAGTTAAGGAAGAGGAAGTTAAGGAAGAGAAAGTTAAGGAAGAAGTAGTGGAAGAAGTTAGGGAAGAAGTAGCGAAAGAAGAAGTTGAGGAAAAGGTTGGTGGTGTAGATGTTGTGGAAGCTCCTTCGAGGACCCCTTGGTGGATATTATCACTCATACTGACAGCATTGATAATGTTCTTCTTAGGATATTATGCTGGCAATCGTGGGGCATTATCAAGTTTCTTCATGAAGATGGCAACACTGGCTCCCCAGAAGGTTGTCGTTACGGATACTATAGCGAAAATTGATACTGTTGCCAAGAAAGACACAGTTGTCAAGAAAGATACTGTTGCCAAGAAAGACACTGTTGCCAAGAAAGACATAGTTGCCAAGAAAGATACGGTTGTTAAAGCTACTGTAGTAAAGGAACCCGCAAAACCGCTGTCGCCAGCCCTCGCTCAGGCACATAATATTGTTAATACCGGTGCTTATATTATAGAAGGAACGAGCGAGACCGTTGTCGTGAAAAAAGGACAAACCCTGTCGAGAATATCTCGCACATATCTTGGCGAGGGAATGGAAGCATACGTTCAGGTGCTCAACGGAGTGACAGAAGTGAAGGAAGGAATGAGTCTGAAAATCCCAAAATTAAAGGTAAAGAAAAAGAAAAAAAGATAGCGAAAGTCTAAACTTTCTTAAACTAAATGAAGAAAAACCTTTTTTAATGATTATTTAGACATCTGCAGCCCGAGAAATGCACGGAATATAGTACTTTTGCCTTTGAAATTATAACGCATAAAAATTATATATTATGGCAGAAGCTATTGATATCCGTGAATTGAACATGCGGATAGAGCAACAGAGTGCATTTGTAACAAATCTTACGCACGGAATGAACCAGGTTATCGTTGGTCAGAAACACCTGGTTGATTCTTTGCTAATATCATTACTTAGTGATGGACACATCCTCCTGGAAGGTGTCCCTGGTCTTGCAAAGACATTGGCCATCAAGACTCTAGCTCAGCTGATTGAGGCTGACTATAGTCGTGTGCAGTTTACTCCCGACCTTCTCCCCGCCGACGTTATCGGTACTATGGTTTATTCGCAGAAGGACGAGAACTTCAACGTGAAGAAGGGTCCTGTCTTCGCTCACTTCGTGCTGGCGGACGAAATTAACCGTGCTCCGGCAAAGGTACAGAGTGCCTTGCTCGAGGCTATGCAGGAACATCAGGTGACAATAGGCAATCAGACCTTTGCCCTTCCTTCACCATTCCTCGTAATGGCCACCCAGAACCCGATAGAGCAGGAGGGAACCTATCCTTTACCCGAGGCTCAGGTGGACCGTTTTATGCTGAAAGTGGTTATCGACTATCCTACGATAGACGAGGAAAAAGCTATCATTCGCGAGAATATTCAGGGTGCTATGCCTGTAGTGAAACCTGTTTCTACAGCTCAGGAGATCCTCGATGCTCGCGGAATAGTCAATCAGGTGTATATCGACGAAAAGATAGAGCAGTATATTGCCGACATTGTTTTCGCCACACGTTATCCCGAGCGTTACGGTCTTCAGGAACTCAAGGAACTCATTTCCTTCGGTGGTTCTCCTCGTGCAAGTATCAATCTTGCTAAGGCATCACGTGCCTACGCTTTCATCAAGCGTCGCGGATACGTTGTGCCTGAGGACATTAGAGCCGTTGCATACGACGTGCTTCGTCATCGTATCGGTGTTACTTACGAGGCAGAAGCAACAAACGTTACAAGCGAAGAAATAATAAGCAAGATAATAAATAAGGTAGAGGTGCCTTGATGGAGACTTCAGAGATTCTTAAAAAAGTACGTAAAATCGAGATTAAGGCGCGTGGCCTTAGCTCGAATATCTTTGCAGGACAGTATCACAGCGCTTTCAAAGGACGCGGAATGGCGTTCAGCGAGGTACGTGAATACCAGTTCGGCGATGATGTGCGCGACATCGACTGGAATGTTACGGCACGCTTCCATCGTCCTTATGTAAAGGTCTTCGACGAAGAGCGCGAACTTACCGTTATGCTGCTTATTGATGTCTCTGGATCGTTGGAGTTCGGTACCCAGAAAATGTCTAAGAAGGAGATGGTGACCGAGATTGCTGCCACCCTTGCTTTTAGTGCCATTCAGAATAATGACAAGATTGGCGTCGTGTTCTTCTCGGACAAGATAGAGAAGTACATCCCGCCGAAGAAGGGTAGGAAGCACATCCTTTATATCATCCGCGAGATGCTCGATTTCCACGCCGAGAGTCGTCGTACCAACGTCGGCAAGGCAGTGGAGTTCCTTACGAGTGTTGTGAAACGCCGTTGTACGGCTTTCCTCCTCAGCGACTTCTACAATCGTGAGGATTTCCGTCATCCGTTGACTATATGTAACCGCAAACACGACGTTGTGGCAATACAGATTTACGACCTCCGTGCGAAGGAGTTGCCCGACGTAGGACTTATGAAAGTTCAGGATGCGGAGACCGGTCACGAGATGATTATCGACACCTCCAGCAAGGCACTTCGTAAGGCTCATTACGACTATTGGGTAAACCGACAAAGCACCCTTTCCGAGACATTCAACAGGAGTGGAGTGGACTATGTTACTATAGCCACCAATGATGATTATGTTAAGGCGTTATTACAATTATTTGCTATGAGATGAAGAGATTAGGCATTATATATATAATTCTAATAACCAGTGTTTTACAAACACTTGCTCAAGTTCAGGTACAATCGAGTATCGACTCCATCCAGATTTGGATTGGCGAGCAGGCGCACCTCACTTTAGACGTATCTCTGAAGCGCGGTCAGCACCTCGTTATGCCGTCCTTCAAACCCCTGGAACATATAACGGCTGGCGTCGAAGTTCTGGAGGCTACGAATGCCGACACCACAGAACTCGACGGCGGTATGGTGAAGGTCAGCAAGACCTACACACTCACCTCGTTCGACGAGAAACTTTACTATCTTCCACCTATGAAGGTAAAGGTTGACGGTAAGGAGTATGCCTCAAAGTCGCTTGCGCTGAAGGTGATGACGATGCCGGCAGACACCCTTCATCCGGAGAATTTCTTCCCTCCGAAAGACGTCCAGGACAATCCTTTCTCCTGGTCCGAGTGGCGCGAGGTTATAATATTCTCCCTGCTTTTCATCATCCTTCTCTGTGGCGCTGCCTATCTGTACAACCGTCTCCGCAAGGGAAAGCCTGTCATAAAGTTGCCTTCACGTATAATAAAGAAGATGTTACCTCATCAGAAGGCTATGAAGGCTATAGAGATTCTGAAGGAAGAGCACCTGTCGTCATCCGAGAACCAGAAGGAGTACTACACCCGTCTTACGGATACCCTGCGTGTCTATCTCAACGAGCGTTTCGGAATAAACGCTATGGAGATGACGTCGGAGGAGATTATAAGTCGTCTTCAGGAAGCGGGCGACAAGACTATGATTGACGAGTTGCGCACGCTGTTTACTACTGCCGACCTGGTGAAGTTTGCGAAGTACTCCACATTAATCAATGAGAACGACGCAAATCTGGTGAACGCCATAGCGTATATCAATAATACAAAAGAGGAAAATCAGCCTCAGACGGTTCGTGTGGAGCCTACAATAAGCGAAGAAGAGAAGCGCACGCTACGTTCGCGCAACATCCTTCAGATATCTATATCTCTGCTGGTACTCTTCGCTGTTGTCGCTCTTATCTATGCCGTTTGGCAGGCTTGGTTGTTAATGATGTAGGGAGGACTGTAGAATGGATTTTTTAAATAAGGAATATCTGTTACTGCTTCTTCTGCTGATACCGTACGTTTGGTGGCTGTTGCGTTGGCGCAAGAAGAGTGAGCCGTCAATGCTTATGAGCGACACCTTCGCGTACCAGAAAGCACCAAAGAGCCTCCGTCAGCGGCTTACGTGGCTGCCTCACCTCCTCAGAGCGGCAGTCTTCGTTCTCGTAGTACTGGTGCTGGCACGTCCTCAGACCCACAACAGCTGGGGCCATCGTACCACCGAGGGCATCGACATCATGCTGGCAATGGATGTTTCTACGAGTATGCTTGCCCAGGACCTGCGTCCTAACCGTATGGAAGCTGCGAAGTCCGTAGCGGCAGAGTTTATCGCCGACCGTCCCGACGACAACATCGGACTGACAATTTTTGCTGGCGAGGCCTACACACAATGTCCTATGACAATGGACCACGCCTCGTTGCTCAACCTTCTCCGCAACGTGCGTACCGATATCGCTGCCCGCGGACTCATCGAGAACGGAACAGCAATAGGTATGGGACTCGCCAACGCCGTCACACGTCTCAAGGACTCAAAGACAAAGAGTAAGGTGGTCATCCTGCTCACCGACGGTAGTAACAACATGGGTGACATCTCGCCGCTGACAGCCGCACAGATAGCGAAGAGTCTCGGCATCCGCGTTTACACCATCGCTGTCGGAACCAACGGTGTGGCTCCTTATCCTATGCCGATAGGAAACACCATACAATATTTCAACAGAGAGGTTGACATCGACACCGAGACACTCTCGCAGATAGCGAAGATTGCCGACGGACATTTCTATCGTGCAACGAATACTGCGGAGCTGAAGAAGATATACAAGGACATCGACAAACTCGAGAAGACACGTATGAACGTCAAGACCTTCTCGCGTCACTACGAGGCATACCAGCCCTTTGCCCTCGCGGCACTGTTGCTGTTCCTTGTTGAATTACTGTTACGTTTAACTTGGCTAAGGAGGATACCATAATGTTCAGATTCGAAGACCCTGTATATCTCTGGCTTTTAGCGCTGCTGCCCGTTCTGGTGCTGTTGCGCCTGTTGGTGAACCATCGTCAGCACAAGCGCCTGCGCAGCTTTGGCGACAAGGACCTCCTGAGGAGCCTTATGCCCGGTTACTCCCGTTGGCATTTAGAGATAAAGTTCTGGCTCATGCTTCTCATCCTCGCTCTTCTCATCGTTATGCTGGCACGTCCGCAGATGGGAACGAAGATCTCTCGCGAGAAGCGTAGCGGCATAGAGACAATCATCGCTCTCGACATAAGTAACTCTATGAAGTCCGAGGACGTTGCTCCCTCGCGACTTCTGAAGAGTAAGATGCTTGTCGAGAATATGGTCGATAACTTCACCAACGACAAGGTGGGACTCATCGTCTTCGCCGGCGACGCCTTTGTGCAACTGCCCATAACGAGCGACTACGTGTCGGCAAAGATGTTCCTCGGCGGCATAGAGCCCTCACTCATCTCCTCTCAGGGAACCGACATCGCACTTGCCATAAATATGGCTGTCGAGTCGTTTACCAAACAGGACAAGATAGGACGCGCCATAATAGTGATCACCGATGGTGAGGACCACGAAGGCGGAGCAATAGAGGCTGCCGAGAATGCCCTCGACAAAGGAATGCGTGTATATGTCCTTGGCGTAGGCTCCACGAAGGGTAGTCCTATACCCGACGACAACGGAGGATATATGAAAGACAATACCGGCGAGGTGGTGATGACGTCCCTCAACGAGCAGATGTGTAAGGATATAGCTCGTGCTGGCGGAGGCGCTTACATCCACGTCGATAATACCAATATCGCTCAGGAACAGTTGGACAAGGAACTGGCAAAACTCCAGAAGGGCGACCTCGCAACAGTCGTCTATAGCGAGTACGACGAGCAGTTCCAGGCCTTCGGCATCATCATTGTCCTTCTTCTCGTCATCGAGATAGCTATCTCCGAGAGCAAGAATCTGGTGTTTAAGAATTTAAAGTTGTTCAAGCAAAAATGAGACATACCATATTAATAATACTCCTAACCCTTGCTGCCGCCGCAAGTGCACAGACCGACCGTCAGTTCATTCGCGAGGGCAATCGTCAGTACCGCTCCAAACAGTACGAGAAAGCCGAAGTGTCCTATCGTAAGGCGCTGTCGAAGAATAACGACAACCCGCAGGCTAACTACAACCTCGGATGTGCCCTGATGATGCAACAGAAGGACTCCGCAGCCATAGAGCAGTACAAGAAGGCGGCAGCCCTCGAGAAGGAGAAGTCACGTCTGGCTATGGTGTATCACAACGTCGGCGTCATCATGCAGAACCACCAGCAGTATGCCGACGCTATCGAGGCTTACAAACAGTCGTTGCGCAACAATCCTCACGACAACGAGACACGCTATAACCTGGCTCTCTGTCAGCAGCTCCTGAAAAACCAGCCACAGCAGAACAAAAACCAGAACCAGAACCAAAACAAGGACCAGAATAAAGATAAGAACAAAGACCAAGATAAGGATAAGGATAAGAACGACAAAGACAAGAACGACAAAGATAAAAACGACAAGCAGCAGCCACAACCGCAGCAGGAGCAGATGAGCAAGGAAAATGCCGAACAGCTCCTCAACGTTGCTATTCAAGAAGAAAAAGCAACGCAGCAGCGCATAAATAAAGCTATGCAAAAGTCTAATAGGAAGAGCAATCAAAAGAACTGGTAAATGAAACGACTTCTACTCATAATACAAATAGCCCTTGTGGCTATTGCGGTCCATGCGCAGACGCTTTCTGTACATGCTCCGTCACACGTACAGACGGGCGAGAACTTCCGTCTTACATATACCGTGAACACCCAAAACGTTGGCGAGTTCCACGTAGGTAATATCCCCGAAGGTCTTGAGATCATCACAGGTCCTTACACCTCTTCGCAGTCGTCGTTTCAGATGGTAAATGGACATACCAGTAGTTCTTCCTCCATTACCTATACCTTTATTATATGTGCTACGAAGGCAGGTTCCTATACCATTTCTCCTGCCCGCATCAATGCTGGCGGTAAAAATGTTGCTTCCCACGCTGCTAAGATAACCGTCTCGGGTGCTGCTCCAAGTAATAACGGAGCACCGCGAATGCACGAAGACCGCGACGACCGACAGGCTCATAACGCTGGTTCGTCGATAGGCGCCGGCGACCTCTTCATAAGGGTCTCTGCCAACAAACACCGCATCCACGAACAGGAGCCTGTAGTGCTTACATACAAGGTATATACCCTCGTCGATCTCACCGAACTTGAGGGAAAGATGCCCGACCTCACGGGCTTCCACACCCAGGAGGTAAAACTCTCACCGCAGAAGTCGTTCCACAACGAAGTTGTCAACGGACGCAACTACCGCTGCGTGACGTGGAGCCAGTATGTCATGTTCCCGCAGATGACGGGAAAACTGGAAATACCGTCGATAACCTTCAACGGCACCGTAGTCCAGCAGAACCGCAACGTCGATCCCTTCGAGGCGTTCTTTAATGGCGGCAGCGGATATATCGAGGTGAAACGAAGCATAAAAGCTCCGGGAGTAACCATCCAGGTGGACCCTCTGCCACAGAAACCCGCAGGATTCTCGGGTGGAGTGGGGCATTTCAACATCTCCGCACAACTCGACAAGACCACCGTGAAGGCTAACGACCCCGCCACCCTGCGCGTCGTCATCAGCGGCATAGGAAACCTGAAACTCATCAAGGAACCCGTCGTCGCCTTCCCCAAGGACTTCGACAAGTACGACGCCAAGATTACCGACAAGACAAAACTCACGCCAAACGGTGTCGAGGGAAATATGATTTACGACTTCCTCGTAGTGCCGCGCAATCAGGGAAAATACAAAATCCCTGCTATCGAGTTCATATACTACGACACGTCCTCAAACAGCTATAAGACGATAAAGACACAACCCTTTGAACTCATCGTCGAGAAGGGCGACGGCAGCAACGCCTCAGCAAACTACGCTACCGCCAAGGACGAAGATATTCATCCTATAAAGACCGGCAAGATGAAGATTACCGGCGCCGAGGGAATGTTCTTCAACAGCACCAACTACTGGCTCATCCTGTGTCTCCTCATCGCAGCGTTCATAGTGCTGTTGGTAGTCTTCCGCAAACGCGCTATCGAGAATGCCGACATCGTGAAACTGCGCTCCAAGAAGGCTAACAAGGTGGCAACAAAACGTCTCCGCAAGGCCGACAAACTGATGCGCCAGAACCACTATGGCGAGTTCTACGACGAGGTGCTCCGCGCCCTCTGGGGATATGTCGGCGACAAGCTCAACATCCCCGTCAGCGAACTCTCTCGCGACAATATCTCGGAGCGCTTCCACGAACATAATGTTGACGAAGAGACGATAACGAAGTTCGTCGGCGCCATCGACGAGTGCGAATATGCTCGCTATGCTCCTGGCGATGCGGCAGGAAATATGAACAAGACGTTCACGTCGGCAATGAGTGCCATAACGCAGATAGAAGACTCTATGAAGAATCGTAAGAATATAAACACCCACGGATGGATGCTCCTCCTCGTGGCTCTGCTCCTTCCGCTGACGGCTAATGCTATCACTAAGGCTGATGGCGACAACGAGTACTCACGCGGCAACTACCAGCAGGCTATCCGCGACTACGAGGAACTGCTCAAACAGACGAAGAGTGCCGACCTCTATTATAATCTCGGCAACGCCTACTATCGTACCGACAATATTACCCGCGCCGTACTTGCCTACGAGCGTGCCCTGCTGTTGTCTCCCGGCGACGACGATATTCGTTTCAACCTTCAGATGGCTCGTTCCAAGACCATCGACAAGATTACCCCACAGTCCGAGATGTTCTTCGTGACGTGGTACCGCTCTCTTGTCAACGCCACCAGCGTTGACGGCTGGGCGCACATAGCCGTTGTCAGCATGATAGCAGCCCTCATCCTTGCCCTCGTCTATCTCTTTGCCTCACGAATGCTGTTCCGCAAGATAGGCTTCTTCGGCGGTGTCGCTATGCTTACGCTGTTCCTGCTGTGCAACCTCTTTGCGTGGCACCAGCACGCTATCCTCACCGAACGCACAGGAGCCATCATCGTGTCGTCGTCGGCAACTCTCAAGGCTACTCCTACACAGCAGGCTAAGGACAACGGAGTGCTCCACGAGGGAACACGTGTTGACATCATCGACGACACTATGCGCGACTGGAAGTGTGTGCGTCTTGCCGACGGCAGAGAAGGATGGTTGCAGACGAACAAGATAGAGAAGATATAAGAAAACACCCTGTGCCGATGTTCCAAGACTTAGATTACAACCTGCTACTGTGGTTCAACAGTTGTCACACGCCGTCGCTCGATGCCGTGATACTGTTCTTTACTTCCGGTACTACGTGGATACCGCTATACCTCATTTTGGTGTTCCTCGTCTGCCGTACCTTCCCGCGTCGCGAGGCGTTTCTCGTAATAGCCTTCGCCATAGGGTGCGTACTCATCACCGCCGGTGTCAACGAGCTCCTTGTGAAACCCCTTGTGGCACGTCCACGTCCGCTCTTTAACGACGCTCTCAGCGGTCTGTTGCAGACGACACCTGGCTTTGTGCCTTCCGGCTATAGCTTCTTTTCGTCGCATGCCGCCAACACGTCCACCATTGCCGTCTTCATCACCCTGACGTTCCGCAACTGTTGGGTTACGCTGCTTATGCTGTCCTACTGTCTGCTAAACTGCTATACCCGCCTGTACCTTGGAGCCCATTATCCCAGCGACATCCTCGTGGGACTAACCTTCGGAATCCTCACCGCACTTTGTATGTATCGGGTAAAATCGGGCTATGCGAAGCGGAGCCTTTTATGAAAATCTTATGAACGTGTGTTCGTGTTTTCAAAAAATTATGTACCTTTGTCCCCATGAACACGAAACACATACGAATTAGCGACTATAACTATCCGCTGCCCGATGAGCGTATCGCCAAATACCCCATAGCCCAGCGCGACCACAGCAAACTCCTCGTATATCGTCACGGGGAGGTTGGCGAAGATACCTTTTATAATATAACGAAATACCTTCCCGAAGGGGCGCTGATGATTTTCAACAACACCAAGGTCATCCAGGCACGTCTTCACTTCCGCAAGGAGACGGGAGCACTTATTGAGGTCTTTCTCCTTGAGCCTGCCCAGCCTACCGACTACGAGCTTATGTTCCAGCAGACAGAACGCTGTTCGTGGCTCTGTCTTGTGGGCAACCTGAAGAAATGGAAGGAGGGCACGCTGCGTCGCACCTTCGAGGTGAAGGGCAGACAGCTTACTCTCTCTGCCGAACGCAAACACGAACAGGGCACGAGCCACTGGATAGAACTTACGTGGGACAACCCCGACGTGTCGTTTGCCGAAATTCTCGAGGCGGTAGGCGAACTGCCCATACCTCCTTACCTGAACCGCAAGACCGAGGAGGGCGACAAGACAACCTACCAGACCGTCTATTCCAAGATAAAGGGTAGTGTGGCAGCACCGACGGCAGGACTTCACTTCACCAACGACGTGCTGCAGTCTATCGATGCTCACGGTGTGGAACGCGAAGAGCTCACCCTCCACGTGGGAGCAGGAACCTTCAAACCCGTAAAGAGCGAGGAGATAGAAGGCCACTCTATGCACACGGAGTACATCAGCGTACGCCGTCAGACTCTCCAGAAACTCATTGCTCACGGTGGGGCGGCAATAGCTGTTGGCACCACCAGCGTGCGCACCCTCGAGAGCCTTTATTATATGGGCTGTAAACTTGCCCAGAACCCTGACCTCAGCGAACAGCAACTCCACGTCAACCAGTGGGAACCCTACGAGACGACGCCCACACTGACCGCTGTTGAGGCTCTGCAGAACGTCCTCGACTACCTCGTCCGCAACGACCTCGGAGTGTTCCATAGCAGCACGCAGATCATCATCGCGCCGGGTTACGAGTACAAGATAGTGAAGATTCTCGTCACTAACTTCCACCAGCCGCAGAGCACCCTCTTACTCCTCGTCAGCGCCTTCGTCAAGGGTGACTGGCACAAGATTTACGATTATGCATTAAGCCACGACTTCCGATTCCTCAGTTATGGCGACAGTAGTATCTTAATACCCTGAAAATTATGAAAAACGGATTTATCACAGTAGCATCGGCAATACCTTCGGTACGCGTCGCCGACACAGCATTTAACGTTCAGCAGATAGAGACACAGATAGCCCAGGCTGAGGGTAAAGGCGTGGAGATAATCGTCTTCCCCGAGCTGTGCATCACGGGTTACACCTGTCAGGACCTTTTCCATCAGCAGGCACTCCTTGAGGAGTCCGAGAAGGCGGTACTCATGTTGCTCGACTTCACCCGTCAGCTCGACATCATCTCTATCATCGGCATCCCCGTCGTCGTCGGCGACCTGCTTCTCAACTGTGCTGCAGTAATCCAGAAGGGCGAAATACTTGCCCTCATCCCCAAGACATACCTTCCCAACTATAGCGAGTTCTACGAGAAACGCTGGTTTGCATCGCTGCAGGACCTCCACGCCACCGAAGTTCGCTATGCGGGAAACAAGATAATGGTGCGTCCCGACGCCACACTGTTCCGTACGTGCGACGGGGTGCTCTTCGGCATCGAGCTCTGCGAAGACGTGTGGGCTCCGGCACCTCCCAGCAATAACCTCGCCCTCGCGGGTGCAGAGCTTATCTTCAACCTCTCCGCCAGCGACGAGCTGCTGGGCAAACACAAATACCTCTGCGACCTCCTCTCACAGCAGAGCGCACGCACCATCACGGGCTACGTCTATAGCAGCTCGGGCTTTGGCGAGAGCACACAGGACGTCGTATTTGGAGGCAACGCACTGATCTACGAGAATGGCACCCTCCTCGAAACGGCGGAGCGCTTCTCTCTGCAGCCCCAGATGGTGATAAGTCAGATTGACATCGACCGTCTGCGTGTGGAACGTCGCACCAACAGCACCTATGTCAACGCACAGCGCGAGGCGGCAAAGATAGACCTTCACATCGTCAACTGCCACACCATACAGCCGCGCGACTTCGAACTGCTGCGCTCCTTCGACCCCACACCGTTCGTGCCGAAGGGCGAGAATACTGCCGACGACTACGACGAGATTCTCAACATCCAGGTGTGCGGACTTGCAAAACGTCTTGTCCACACCAATTCCAAGACTGTCGTCATAGGCATCAGCGGCGGCCTCGACTCCACGCTGGCGCTGCTGGTCTGCGTGAAGACCTTCGACAAACTGGGACTGCCGCGAAAGGGCATCGTGGGCGTCACAATGCCGGGTTTCGGAACCACCGACCGCACCTACCAGAACGCCCTGAAACTCATGGAGGCTCTCGGCATCACCATTCGCGAGATAAACATTGCGAAGTCCGTACTCCAGCACTTCGAGGATATAGGTCACGACGCCTCCGTTCACGACGTCACCTACGAGAATTCACAGGCTCGTGAGCGCACGCAGATACTCATGGACCTCAGCAACCAACTCGGAGGACTCGTCATAGGTACCGGCGACCTCTCTGAACTCGCCCTCGGGTGGGCAACATATAACGGCGACCACATGTCCATGTACGGCGTTAATGCCGGTGTGCCCAAGACGCTCATACGTCACCTCGTAAAACATATCGCAGAGAACTCCTCTCTCCTCTCTCCTCACTCCTCTCCTCTCTCCTCTCTCCTCTCTCCTCTTTTAGCCGACATTATAGACACCCCTATAAGTCCCGAACTGACCCCGGCAGACGAGAGCGGCAACATAAAGCAGAAGACCGAAGACCTCGTGGGTCCCTACGAACTCCACGACTTCTTCCTCTATTACTTCCTGCGTTTCGGTTTCCGTCCCTCGCGCATCTATATGCTCGCACAGAGTGCCTTCAAGGGTATCTACGACGACGCCACAATAAAGAAGTGGCTCGTCACCTTCCTTCGCCGTTTCTTCTCGCAGCAGTTCAAACGCTCCTGCCTGCCCGACGGACCAAAGGTAGGTACCGTGAGTCTCAGTCCTCGTGGCGACTGGCGCATGCCGTCCGACGCCACCAGCACCCTCTGGCTCCAGGAAGCTGAATCCCTATAATCATATCTCTCTCCTCTCTCCTCACTCCTCTCTCCTCTAAGATATACAATAAAACTCAAGAATGTCCGTTATCCACAGAGAATGAATAAACTTTTCCATATCCTGGTAGGCTGCCTCCTCGTTGCAATCCTCTGCACCGTGGTGGCGTGTACCGACGACGACTCGTTCACTTCGTCGTCAAGTAATAGTTTGACGTTCTCTACAGATACCATAAAGATGGACACCGTCTTCTCGCAGGTCCCCACACCCACGAAGACCTTCTGGGTGTATAACCGCTCCGGCGACGGACTGCGCTGTCGTAACGTGCGTCTGCGCAACGGCAACCAGTCGGGCTTCCGCGTCAATGTCGATGGCGTGTATCTCGGCAGCGAGTCGGGCTACCAGACCTCCGACATCGAAGTCCGCGACAAGGACAGCATACGCGTCTTCGTAGAGCTTACCTCACCCGAGAATGGTGGCGACGAGCCCGAATTCCTTGAGGACAAACTGGTGTTCACCCTCGAAAGTGGGGTAGAGCAGGAGGTGGTACTCAACGGCTATTCTTGGGATGCCGACTTCGTGCGTAACCTCGTCATCACCCGCGACACCACCTTCACAGGCACCAAGCCGCGCGTCGTCTATGGAACCATCGACGTCAAGGAGGGTGCCACACTGACGCTGTCGGCAGGCACCACACTATATTTCCATTCCCATGCCGGCATCGACGTTCACGGACGCCTTCTCTCTCTCGGTACGCCAGAAGAGAACGTCGTGCTTCGCGGCGACCGTCTTGACCGAATGTTTGACTACCTACCGTACGACCTCGTCAGCGGACGGTGGGAAGGACTGCAGTTCTACGAAGAGTCCTACGACAACACCATAACCTATACCGACATACACAGTGCTTCTACGGCGATATCGTGCGACTCCTCCGACGTCAGCCAACGGAAACTAATACTCACGTCGTCAACGATTCACAATAGCCAGGGCTATGGACTGGCAGTCCTTAACAGTAACGTATATGTAGAAAACTGCCAGATAACGAACTGCCTTCTTGACTGTGTATATATGTACGGTGGAGTAGGAGAGTTCAACCATTGCACCATAGGACAGTTTTACCCCTTTGACGCAAAACGCGGATATGCGCTCTACTTCTATGCCTCTGATAAAGACCCCTTGCTGCTGAAATGCACCAACAGTCTAATTACCGGCTACGGCGACGATGTCATCATAGGCAGTACAACCTCCGACGAGGCTGTCTTCGACTATTACTTTGCCAACTGCATACTCCGCACACCGAAGGTTGACGACGAAGAACGCTTTGTCAACATCGTTTGGGAAGACCCCAAGGATACCACCGCCGTTGCCGGCGACAAGCACTTCCGCCTTGCCAATATCAATACGCAGCACTACGACTTCCACCTTAAAGATACGTCGCCCGCCATCGGCGAAGCCTCACCCGAATACCCTGTGGAGTTAGACCGCGACGGTAACAAACGCGAGACTCCTGCCGACATAGGCTGCTACGAATACATAATACCAAAAGAAAACGAACAATAAAAACCCTAATCCATATGAAAAACGTTACCCTTGAATCTAAAGTCACACAGTGTCAGCTGGACGAGCTCCTGAGCGCCGACCGCCGACTCGTAGAGAAAGCTATGGACGCCACAAAGAACTCGTACTCTCCATATTCACACTTCAGCGTAGGAGCCTGCATACGTCTTGACGACGGCACCGAGATTATCGGAGCCAACCAGGAAAATGCAGCCTTCCCCGTAGGACTCTGCGCCGAGCGCACCGCCATCTTCGCTGCCCAGGCACAGATGCCCGAAAAGGCTATCGTCGCAATAGCTATCTCAGCACGCAACGCACGCGACTTCGTTGACGACCCCATCTCGCCCTGCGGCTCCTGCCGTCAGGTAATCCTCGAGATGGAGCAGCGCTACAAACGTCCGATACGCATACTCCTTCACGGAAAATCCTGCGTATATGTCGTTGACGGAATACGCAATCTGCTGCCCCTGTGCTTCGTCGAAGAGGCTATGAAATAGAGAAAAATAACTATTCCGTAAAAAATCGTCAGAAAAATTTGGTGGTTTCAACGGAAAGTATTACCTTTGCAACCGCAATTCAGCCAACAGCTAATTGCTGAGGGGTAAACCCGCGGTAAATTAAGCCCGAGGAAGGATGGGTGAGTGGCTGAAACCAGCAGTTTGCTAAACTGCCGTACGGGTAACCGTACCGGGGGTTCGAATCCCCCAGCTTCCGCAGGGGTTCGAGTAGATTTCAAACAATGCACCTGATGGTGGATTCATCTAATGGTTAGGATACAAGATTCTCAATCTTGGCATAGGGGTTCGATTCCCCTATCCACTACCAGAAAAAGGGACTCAAACGAGTCCCTTTTTCAGATGTATATCGGTCCGTGACCCATACACGATGTCGTTCCCAATGCAGTCAGTGCTGCCGTCAATACAGATATCACCACCT
>CAMUVE010000013.1:0-35486 GCA_947163985.1 uncultured Prevotella sp. | reverse complement strand
GCCGGATATGCTGACAAGGTTGTAGGTGGAACCAACTTCGGCAAGGTGCTGCATTTAGGCAATGCCGGTGCTGTGGTCCCTGAGGATATGCTCAAGATGAATGTCGAAGTGACTGACGGAGATATAGACCTGAATGAATATCAGGTAGTCTGTGCCTTGGGATATGCCGATGACGGCTATACCACGGAGCCGTCGCCGCTGAAGGTTAAGTATGTATATAACTTTGAGACTTCGTTTGAGGGCAAACTGGCATCAGGTATTGATCCACACACTAAGGAAATCATCGTCAACTCTGACCAAACAGAGGTAACAATTCCTATTGATACTTACTTCGACGAGATACTGACGGATCTTGGTGTCACTGCTGAAGACCTTGGCAAGAGCATGCACATACGCTGGTATGTGATGCGTGGCGACGAGCGCTACGTGCGTTCCGACCTGCAGTTAGAGGCTGTGGACGGCGATGCGGGATACAGGAAGCATACCGGAGTGTCAAGTTCTACGGATCCAGAGAACGGCAGCCTCTACTGGAATACAGCAACCTGTGGTATTGCAAATCCATTGCTCAAAGACAAACTGAATGTGAAGTTCACGATTCCTGCCATTGATAAGCTATGGGAGAACTACAAGGTGATAGCCGTGCTTACCAAAGATCTCACTGGACAGGAACTGAGTGGTGGCGAACTGACCAAGGAGCCACAGGTGCTGAATGTGCAGTATATATTCAGCATGATTGACAGCAAGTTCAAGTTTGTACACCATAAGGGTGCTTCGGAGCGCGACTACTTCACACATGATGACGATGTACGCATCACGGCACAGTCCGGTGACTACACTATGAACCAGACCACCGTATTCCTCCCGTCAGACCTCAATGTGATTGGCGGTCGTGGTGATGGCTTCTTCGTTTCTGACCGTTACACCTTGAGTTCTGCCAAGCAGAGCAATATCGACCCCGCCACAGGCGAACCTTTGTCCAAAGGCACTAATGACCTGTATCCTAAGTTCGGCGGTCTGACCGTAAAGAAGGACAACCCCCTGAAGACAGCGAAATTCAAGATTTCGGGTGTCAAAAGCGTTGTGGCATATCTGACCTCTACGAACAAGACCAAGTCACGCACTTGCTTTGCTACGGCAACACCTACCGATGGCAGTGCTGTAGTTGCTGCTGACGGTACCAGCGAACATGAGGGAATGACGGCAGTCATCACGCTGACCCTTAACCCGGCGAAAGAATATGTCGTAGATTTCAGCGATGCCCGTGAGTATGGCACAGAGAAGGGTGGCGATATGAGCCTTTTGGGTGTTCGCTTCAATATAGACGGCACGGAGCCAGTAGTGTATGTTCCTAAGCAATTGGTGCAGTACACGTGGGACAACGAGAACAGCAGGATTAACATAGCAGAGCGTCCCGACATTCGTCAGAGTGTACACACGGTGCACTACTACATGTATATAAAGCCCAGCGACGACCCCAGCAAATCGAAGATGCTGAGGCTTCCGTTCCAGCGTTACGAAGGTAGCGGTAACAACCTGGAGCCTATGGCATACATAAGGTGGTACGACTGGACCGCCGACATGAGTTCGAAGCGTATAAAGAAAGTTGGCAAGCTGTTAAGAGAGCTCAACGACGAAGCCGGCAACCGCGGCCTGTTCATGCTGAACAACAGTGTGCCTAACCTGCAGCCATGTCATGAAAATGTGGGTGTTGAATATTATCCCAGCGGCTTGAACAAAGACGGCGACGTAATAGCGTGTGACGTCAGCAAGTACTACGACGGTCTGTACCCCGGAAGCGAGGACGACGACCGCGAAGGTTTCGGGGGACTGAAGTATCCCCACTTGGTGCACGAACCGACGATAAGCACCCGTTATTTGTTCCACGTATTCCCATCATCAGTCATCGTCAAAGACATCAAGGAGGGTGCTGACCGCTTCACGGCAGCTCTGTCAGGATTGACCAAAGAGAATTTCGCAGAGCGCAAGAAGACGATGTTCAATCTCTATGAGAACAACGGTCGCGTGATAGTATCGCTGAACGGCAGTGCGGGCGAGTTTGCCCTTCGTGCCCAGTTGCAGACGCTTGGCGAATACTACGTGTATAACGGTACCGAGGAAGGAACGCAGTGTTCGCAGATACGTTGGACAGCATACTTAGAAGACGAGAACGGGCTGTGGGAGAGAACAGGCAACCTGACGCCCATGAGTACCGTAGGCAGAGTATATAGTTTTGACATTAGCAAGTTAAACGGTACCTACAGTCATGTGACCGGCAGTTTAGGCAGTAAGGACATTACGGCTGCTCCCGGTATGCGTTTCCACATAATAGGCTACATAGGTGATGGCACTTCCGAGGCCGCCGCCATTCACTATGAGTTGCAGCCCCTTGACGCCCCCGCCATATTAGTAGAGAACTTAGGTACGACTGACGTTAAGAGAACATACGAGTACTTGAACCTACATTACTTAGAAGGCGGTATAGTAAACTTTGACAACTACTTCAGCGACCTGTCAGAGCCGACCACCGAAGAAGGAAATATGCTTTGGAAGCCGTTAGAGTGGAGAGAAGCCCAGTATGGTTTCTGTTATCCCAGCATAGACAAGTACCGCATAAGAACCAGTTGGTCAGGTCTTACCCCTATTCACGGCGACTACATGCTACTGAAGTCAATGGGTAGGGATGGTGTTTCAAAGAAAGGTAGCGACAACGGAAATACCCCCGCAGCAGGGTGTAAGTACTCATATTGGTGGTATAACGAGCCGTCGGAGGTGTTGTACGACTGCACCCATCTGGGTAACAATAGCAAGTACGGAGGCTACATGTATGTAGATGCCTCCGACGAGTCGCGTAACATAGCTACGATAGACTTCTCTGCCAGTTTGTGTTCTGGTTCACAGATGTATTTCACAGCCGCCATAGCTGATGTTACCGAAGGCGGAAAGACCAGTCCCCAGCTGATGGCGCGTGTGTTTGCGAAGAATGAGTTTGGCGAGAAGACCCTTGTAATGTCGTTCCTGACCAGTGTGCTGAAAACCGTGAACAAGGGCGACGGCGGTTATAAATACAATAAGTGGTATCAGGTATATGGCTACGGCAATACCCCCGAGAACTTTGATATCACCAACTATACGGATTTCTCCGTAGAGATAGACAACTACTCCCGTGACACAGAAGGTGCCGACTTCTGTGTTGACCAGATAGTGTTCTACACAAGTACCGGTAAGATACAAGTGGAACAGACGGGAGGCAAGTGTGAAGACCAGGACCTGAGAGTCACCGCCATGATGGACGTTGAGAACCTGGAAAACATGGTGACGTTGAGTGATACCCCGACGACGATATACTACAAGTTATTCAAGATAACGGGTAAGAACCAGTACGGAATAATTTCGTTTGAGCCCTGTGACGATCCGTCTCTTTATGAGAACGGCGGGAAGAGTTACGGTCAGGCAGACATTAGAAAATACGTGCTGAAGGCTGACGGCACACTGGATAACAGTACGGCAGATATCATAGAGAGGAATGCGTGTTACGTGATAAGAGACGGAATACTGTACGCAAAACTGATAGACAACAAGGTGCTTAATCTGCCTCAAGGTAACGACTACTTCATAGCACTGACGAAGAACCTTCAGGCTCCCGACATCACCAAGTGGGCCGATCCCAACAACGTCTGCGAGGTATTTAGTAAGTTCTTCCTGCCAAAGAAGACCTATGCCCACTTCCTTGCCCTTGACGGCGATCACCATGTAGTCAGTCAGACCGTTCAGAGCGCCTGCGGACAATCGACCGCTCACGTAGAGTACTACATACAGGCAAATATACCTGACGAGACTGAGCCTTCAGGGTTCAAATCGTTGCCTTACGGGACGGACGGAAGTATCGCAGACGACGGTGTGCTCTTCGACTACTTCTTAGGTACCAAGGAGCAGATGACGGCGAACTATGGCGACTACGGCAAGTCAGTGTTAGAAGCCCTTCAGAAATACCGGGAATACGAGAGGAGCGTTTCTGCGGAAAGTTATTCGACGACACTTAGTGTTTCCTTTAATAAAGTCGAGTATGCCGAATGTTACAACGTGCTGAAAGCCGCCATCGCAGATGGTCTGTTGCTGTTGAGAGCCAGTGGTAAGTTCGACTACGAGTTAACGAAAGCCACGACGACTTTCTGGGCCATTCCCGTAAATACTGATTACACCTTCGACGCCAAGAACTTTACGGTATGTAACTACATACCTTTTACCTTCACGCTGAAGAGTGGCACAAGCGGTCCCGAGGTGGTATTAGGTTTCGACGATGTAGATTACGAGTCAGCCGGAACAAAGCGCGTGTTGAGGGTAGGTCTCGAACAGCTGAACAAGATGCGCACCCAAGGTTACATACTCCATGTTCCCGTGAACAGATTCAGTGACAAGTACGGCACGACGGCAGGGAAAGTCTATTTCGAAGCCAACCCATACCTTACCATATCCGACTCTAACGACCCGACAGCGCCGGCTGTAGGCACACGGTTTGCGAAGGTTGTTCCTATCAACACTACCGACCCCCGTCCGTGTGTTGACAAGAACCACATGTATATGGCACTTGACTTGTCCGCTTGCGCCGTTACCTTCCATGAAGGCTATCAGTACGAAGTCTCCACCATAGTCTTTGACGCCGAAGACGCCGGCGACATATCGACGGCATGTAAGGGCGATTTGTTCATGGTCATCAAGGTGGTTCCCGAGTTCGTAACGTGGGAGGCGCAGAATGTAGATGATGACGGTAATCCGACAACATCGGCGACCAAATACTGGAGCGCTAACTGGTATAATGACGGCAACTGGCATCGTTCTACCCGTGCAGAACTGTATAAGGGTGCTAAGGGCTCTGCCCAGAATACCGCTACTGCCGGTCACCCTGATGGATATGAAAATAACGAGGAGATAAGTGGTCTTACTACTGACCGCCCAGGATATGTGCCAATGAAGTTTACATACGTCACGCTGCCTACGGGCAACCATGCCCCCAGCCTTATCAACGAGCCGAGAGTAGTGGGCACAGGAAAGGGTGCCCGCCGTCAGGGCGGCGGTTTCCTTGACCTTACGAGGACCACTTTGCTCACCGACCGAAGTCCTAATGCTAATACCGACGGAATGTCGCTGTCAGAGAGACAGAACAGTAAGCCAACGGAGAATATCTACTATGACATGCTGGTGCGCTATGGTGAGTTCCACACAGGTGACGACCCCGAAGAGCATTATGGTGAGGGCTGCTTCGGTCACCGCTACATAAACAGCAGTGGCGTATGGGACGACCAGGGTACGGCGGATATTACCGCCAAGGTATTCGACGTAGAGAAGTTCCAGGGCAATGTGTGCCGTGAGATTTACTTCAAGCCTGGCGCAGAGCTGCTGCGTCCTCACCGCCTGCATTATGAGAAGGCATGGGTGGAGAAGGAAATGGATGCCAACAAGTGGTATCTCGTCTCCGTCCCGATGAAGAACACCTACGCCGGCGATATGTACGTGCCAACGTCGATGACCGACTATAGCCTTGCAACACCCGCTCCTGTCGCTGGACGCCAGGTGACGGAGGCCTTCCAGCCTATCACGTTCAATACCACCACCTACAGCCGCACGCGCTATCCTATCTATCAGCGCTCGTGGGGCATGAACAACGGCACCGTCCACGTGAAGCAGAACGACATCCGCGCCAACAGCTATTCGGCCAACCTCAGTTACGGCACAGTAACCACGAATATAGCCGAGTGGGGACACACGTACAACGATGTGCAGGTGTCATACAACACCCTCACCGCCTTCGCCATTCGTGCACACAAGAAGAACCAGTCAGACAAGACGCTTATCCGACTGCCTAAGGCCGATACTTCCTACGAATACTACGACTGGAACGAGGACAATCCTACACCAGCTGCTGGTACCGCTATCAAGACCGTCGGCAAGGCAAGCATATATAAGCTGGTAAGCGACTATCAGGACGACACCGACAGCGAGACAACGCCGTTAGAGTTCAACATCAGCGACATGCAGCAGCAGGGTGAATATGTGCTGGTAGGCAATCCCTTCATGGTGTCCATAGACATGAAGAAGTTCTTTGACTACAACACCGGACTGAGCACCGACGGCTACTGGACCTACGAAGGCAGCAACGCCGAGGCCCATGCCGTTCCTACAACAGTAAAGACAACTGTCATAAAACCACTACAGGCATTCTTCGTGAAGAAGGGTACGGCTACGGCTATAACATTCAACAAGGAAATGCAGATAGACGGCAACCACCCGACGCCTCCCGGATGGGGTGGTGGTGGCGGCAAGGCTATGACCCTTATTGCCGAGAACGACAAGGGACAGTCTAAAGCAACAATACTAACGGAAGAGGGCAACGACGTAGAGACCCTGTTTGACTCTAATCTTGACGACGTACCAATGGTGTATATCGCTCCCGACGGCAAGGCCTTAAGCATCCTTCACTCTTCACTCTTCACCCCCCTAAGTTTCGGCGTGACATGCAACACCGATGATGCCGTTGATGTGACGCTAAGCGGATTGGATGCTATTGGGGAAAACTCTCTCTACGTGGTGGACGCTGTAGATGGTCGTGCTACAAAAATAGAAGAAAATATAAGCGTCAGCATACTACCGAACGAATATGGACGTTATTTCATTACAAACACCAGCTCGCTTGGCGAAACGGAAGATGATGTGGCGGGGGATATTCGGGTTAGTGTGCACCACGGAATGGTTGCCGTTACCGCTTCAAGAAATCTCGGAACGGTACGTGCACTGGGGACCAACGGCGCTACGGTGTATAGCGCCGAGGATTGCGGCACCACCACCACGTTTGCCCTTCATCGCGGAATCTATGTCGTTGAGGCTAATGGCGAAGCAGGAAACAAAAGGGTTAAAATAGCAGTAAAATAAACTTCTATGATAATACGGCTTAAAAAGCTCTGCTATGGGGTCTTTCTAATAATAGTCTCCCTCCTTGCCACTACCGGGTGCTCCAGCGTAATAGACGATGATGAAGGGGTGACGGAACGGGTAAGGGTGGGCGACCACGTGCCGCAATTTACTGCGTCTGTTGTTGACGACATGGGACGACACTCCTTCTCTACCGAACAACTGACGGGGGAAACCATCATAGTGTTCTTCAACACATGGTGTAAAGACTGTGAGCGCGAGTTGCCCGTGCTGAACGACTACTACCTGCAGCAATCAGAGAAATCAGGCTTCCAAATGATTGCCATAAGTAGGGCGGAGGGGGAAGAGAGCGTCGCGGCATTCTGGAAGGAAAAAGGTCTGCAGATACCGTACTCGGCACAGAACGACCGACGTATCTATGACCTTTTCGCTTCTTCCATAATACCACGCATATACTTCGTCTCGCCAGAGGGCGTCGTAACGCACATCTGCGTGGAGCACTTTACATTACCCCAATAAACCTTAGTATGTCGTTTAGGTTTGCAACGACCATAAGGAGGATGAGCAAACCGAAACCAACGTATTCAGCCCTGATGAGGAAGTTCTCGGAAGGTTTCCTTCCTGTGATTATCTCGTATATGAGGAAGAGGACGTGCCCTCCGTCAAGTGCCGGTATAGGGAGTATGTTCATGAAGGCGAGAATGATGCTGAGGAATGCCGTCATGAGCCAGAAAAGATGCCAATCCCATACTGGTGGGAAGAGGCTTCCGATAGCTCCGAATCCTCCGAGCGACTTGGCTCCGTCGGCAGTGAAAAGGTATTTCAGGTCGCCTATATATCCGCCGAGTACCTCCATGCCGTAGCTGATGCCTGCCGGGAAACTCTCAAAGAACCCGTAGCTGATGGTCGTGGGCTTGTAGTAGGTGTAAATGGAGGTTTGTCCTACGCCGAGTTGGAGCTCGGGAGTAAGGAGAAGAGAGGATAGTGTAGAATCGTTCTTGAGTGACGGGCGCGTGTAGGTTATGGTTACTGAGCGGAGGCGTAGGCTATCTTTAGATGTCTTTGCAACGCTCATCATGTCGCTGAGAATGCCTATCTGGTTTGTCCACTCGTTCCAGGAGTCAACAGAAGTGCCGTTTACAGACGTTATGACGTCGCCTTTTAGAAGTCCCATCTTCGCCGCCGGAGTGCCCGGTATTACCGTGTCAATTTCAGCCGGTATGAACGGGCGTGCAAACTGTGGCTGTGCCTTAAGCATAGAGAGCAGACTTAGGTTGCCTGGAAGTTTTATGCTCATGCGTTTGCCGTCGCGTATGATGTCGGCACGGTGAGCCTCAGCAATGTCGCGGAACATGTCGGCATCGAAAGTCTTAAAGTTTCCTTTTTCGGTACCTACGAGAATGTCGTGGTCGCGGAAGCCGAGGGCTTTAGCGTCGTCGTTGAACTTCATACCCATAGTCATGTCCTTAGATGCTATGTAGCTGTCGCCCCATGTGAAGAGCACCATAGAGTATATGAACAGTGCGAGGAGGAAGTTTACGAGCACTCCTCCTATCATTATGAGCAGACGTTGCCACGCCGGTTTAGCGCGGAACTCCCACGGCTGTTCCGGTTGCGCCATCTGTTCCTTGTCGAAACTCTCGTCTATCATTCCGGCAATCTTGCAGTATCCGCCCAGCGGCAGCCATCCTATGCCGTACTGCGTGTCGCTATTTTTCGGTTTGAACTTAAAGAGCGAACCGTTCCACTTACCTATTGATGGGTCGAAGAAGAGATAGAATTTCTCGACCCTTACCCCGAAGAGCTTAGAGAAGAAGAAGTGACCGCCTTCGTGAAGAAGGATGAGGATGGAGAGTGCCAGTATGAGCTGGAGCAGTTTTATGAGAAATATTTCCATTAATTTTAAATTCTAAATTTTTAATTCTAAATTTACAACATTTCCTTTGCTATGCGTCGTGCCTCAGTATCAGTAGCAACATATACGTCGTAGTCGGGTGATGAGTTGAAAGAGCAGCGTTGCATGGTTTTTTCAATGACTTCGGCTATTTGCAGGAAGGAGCACCGGTCTTCGAGGAAGGCGCGGTTAGCCACCTCGTTAGCCGCGTTCATGATACACGGCATGTTACCGCCCTGCCTGATAGCTTCGAAGGCGAGTGCCAGACAGCGGAACTTCTTGGTGTCAGGTTCGAAGAACTCCAGCGGATGGCGGAAGAGGTCGAGCCGTTCACCAGAGAGGTGCATGCGGTCAGGATATGTGAATGCGTACTGTATAGGCAACCGCATATCGGGTACACCCAGTTGAGCCTTGACAGCCCCATCAGCGAACTGCACTGCGCTATGTACGATGCTCTGCGGATGTACGAGTACCTGTATGCGACTTGCCTCGACGCCGAAGAGCCATTTAGCCTCGATAACCTCGAAGCCCTTGTTCATCATCGTTGCCGAGTCAATGGTTATTTTAGCTCCCATGTCCCATGTAGGGTGTCGCAGTGCGTCAGCCTTGGTAACCGTCTTCAACCGCTCCTCGTCCATAAGCCGGAATGGTCCGCCGCTGGCGGTGAGCAGAATTTTCTCTATGGGGTTGTTGCCTTCGCCTACGATGCTCTGGAAGATAGCCGAGTGTTCGCTATCGACAGGAATTATCGGCGTGTGGTATTCGTTAGCCAGTTGGCAGATAAGTTCGCCTGCCACCACGAGTGTTTCCTTGTTGGCAAGACATATTTTCTTGTGTGCACGGATGGCGTGGATGGTAGGAGCAAGTCCTGCGTAGCCCACCATAGCCGTCAGTACCATGTCTATAGGGTCAGCCTCGACAATCTGTTCTATTGCCTTCATGCCCGCATAAACCTTGATGTCAGGCATATCGGAAAGAAGTTCTTTCAGTCTTTCGTAATGCTGTTCGTTGGCTATCACCACTGCTGCTGGTGAGAACTTACGAGCCTGTGCTGCGAGTTCTTCCACGCGGTTATTGGCTGTGAGGCAATACACCTCGAAGAGGTCGTTGTGTTCCTCGATGACCTGTAATGCCTGAGTACCTATGCTTCCAGTGGAGCCGAGTATTGCAATTTGTTTCTTCATATATCAAATAATCCTTCCGGAATGTTCATTGTTATTGTTTTGTCTTCGTTGTTGATATCGACTATGAGGTCGTCAGCAGCGGGTATCAGAGCACCATTCTCCAGTTCGAAAAGAACATTTTCGGTGGTGGTGTCTATGTGGGTGATGGGTGAGGGGTGGTTGTTTATGGTGTAACCAATGAAGTCGTCCCACGACAGGTGCGGAGCGTCGTTGTCGGAGAGTGCACGAGGAAAATACACGTCGGTATTGGTAAGTGCGCGCGCTTGTTCCTGTGTGTCTATGCCGTCGAACTGTATCAGCGCCGTTTCGTCCGTGCGGAAACGGTAGTCGCTGATGAAGAACGGAACGAGAATGCCGTCAACATCAAGTACGAGGTAGTCGGCGTCAACACGGTCGAAGACGTCGTCGTCGAACATAAAGGTCATTTCGCCCTTTACGCCGTGCGGCTTGCCTATCTTGCCTATCTTGTAAACGTCCTCTCTGCGTATCATTCCCTTACGATGTTAGCTCCAAGCGCGTTAAGTCTTTTTTCTATATCCTCGTAGCCGCGGTCTATCTGTGCAATGTTGTCGATGCGGCTGGTGCCCTTAGCGCTCATAGCCGCTATGAGCAGGGCGATACCCGCACGGATGTCGGGGCTTGTCATTCGTCCTGCACGCAGTCTTATCCTGCGGTCATGACCGTTGACGACGGCGCGGTGTGGGTCGCAAAGAATTATCTGTGCTCCCATGTCGATAAGTTTATCCACGAAGAACAGTCGGCTCTCGAACATCTTCTGGTGGATGAGCACCGAGCCTCGTGCCTGTGTAGCTACCACAAGGAGTACCGACAGCAGGTCGGGGGTAAGTCCTGGCCACGGAGCGTCGGAGATAGTCATTATGGAGCCGTCAATGAACGAGTCAATCTCGTAGTGCGGCTGTGCCGGTACTATCAGGTCGTCGCCCTCGGTAAGAACTTTTACACCGAGACGTCGGAAGGCGTCGGGTATGATGCCGAGGTTGTCAAGCGACACGTCCTTGATACGTATGCCGTCGCCCGTCATTGCCGCCATGCCTATGAACGAGCCCACCTCAATCATGTCTGGCAGTATGGTGTGTGAAGCACCGCGGAGCCCCTCCGTCCCTTCGATGTTAAGCAGGTTGCTTCCAATGCCCTCAATGTGCGCCCCCATGCTGTTGAGCAGTCGGCACAGCTGTTGTATGTAAGGCTCGCATGCCGCGTTATATATAGTAGTATGTCCTTTCGCCAGTACCGCCGCCATGATGATGTTAGCCGTACCCGTCACAGAAGCCTCGTCGAGCAGCATGTAGCAGCCCTTCAGCTGTTCCGAGTGGATTTCATAAACGTTGCGCTTGCTGTTGAAGTCGAACTGCGCTCCGAGCATCTTGAAACCAAGGAAGTGCGTGTCCAGTCGTCGGCGTCCTATCTTGTCGCCCCCAGGTTCAGCTACTATAGCCCTTCCGAAGCGTGCGAGCAGCGGACCTATCATAAGCACAGAGCCGCGAAGGGCAGCACACTTACGTACGAACTCGTCGCTCTCAAGGTAGTCCATCCGGATGTCGTCTGCCTGGAAGGTGTAGTCGTTGCGGCTCGTCTGGTTCACCTTAACCCCTATGTCGCGAAGCAGACGTATGAGGTTGTTGACATCAAGGATGTCAGGGATGTTGTGGACAGTCACCGGTTCGTCGGTGAGCAGCGAAGCACATATCACTTGCAGCGCCTCGTTCTTCGCACCCTGAGGTGTTATGGTGCCGCTGAGAGGTCGGCCTCCCTCAATAATAAAAGAGTTCATGTGGCTATTTGCGCTTGCGTTTCTTTGTTGTTTGTTGTGGCATCTCCTTGCCTATCGTCTTGTCGAAGGCAAAGGTGTCGAGGTCCAGTTGTATCACTCCGTCGGTGAAGCGTGCAAGGTCGCTTGCTACACGTTCTTCGTTGTTGCTGCCGTGTCCCCATGTAATGAGGTTACGCTTCATCTGGTTGGCAGTCATTCGTGCAAGTGCATCGCGCTCTTCACCTTCGGGCATACTCTTCAGTTTCTCGAAGGTTTCGAAAATCATCTTACCATAGTGGCGCACGGGGATGTCCTGCGCAGGGTATGCAATAGGTTCCGGACGCGATACTATCTTTGCGGCGTTGGACACATCGACGGGGTAGTCAATGTCGAGTTTAAACTGACTGATGAAAGCCAGATGGTCCCACAACTTCTGGTTGTGCTCAGCGCGGTCGCCGTTCTGGGGCACCATACGTGCCATCGTTTCTACAATCTTCTCTGCACAGCGCTGGCGCTCTTCCTTTGTCGGGAGGCTTATAGCATGCTGAACCATTGCCTGCACCTCACGACCATATTCTGGCATGAGGAGTTTCTCTCTTTGCGTATTATAATCCATTCCGTTAATGTTCATGCGTTTAATAGGTCTTTAGGTTTTTTAGCAACAAAGTCTTTTAGATAATATGGTGTGAAATATGCCACATCCTCGAACTGCTCCTGAAGGAAACGACGTTCGGCAAGTGGCATCATATTCTTTGCGAGAGGGTGGATGTCGCGTATCAGGTGTGCGTTGGGGTGGTTTATGGTCTCCATACACTTCGCAGCACCGTCGCCAAAGAAATAAACCTGGTGTTTGTCAAGATACTCGCGGTATGTGTCACCGTCAACAACGTCAGCCTGTATGGGGCGCACCTCGTGTAGCGAGCGGTCGTAGAGAGCCGCATAGACCTCCATGCGACGTGCGTCGAGCATGGGACACAGCAGCGGCGACTCCTCAGTGTCGGAAAAGTCCCTGCTGAGAAGTACGGGGACGGTGAGAAGTTCCAGGGTGGGGACGGCTATGAGCGGTATGTTGCGTCCGTAGCAGATACCCTTAGCCATTGACACCCCTATGCGCAGCCCCGTATAGCTGCCGGGACCCTGACTGACTGCAACAGCATCGAGGGGTATGGCGTGGCTGTCGATGAACGACAAAGCCTCGTCAACATATACACCAAGGCGCTCTGCGTGGTTAGAACCGCTGAAATCCTCCTCGTGGAAGATAACCTTGCCGTTCTCGCTGGCAGCCACCGAACAGACGTTCGTACTCGTTTCTATGCTTATTATGCAAGCCATATATTTTACGTATCTCTATTAAATAATTTGCAAAATTACTCATTTTCCAATAAAAAATTGTACTTTTGCAAAAAATTAACGTAAACAATATAATGATATACTCAATGACAGGCTACGGCAAAGCCGTTGTCGCCTACAAGGAAAAGAAGATAAACGTAGAGGTGAAGTCGCTCAATAGCAAGGCTTTAGACCTCTCTACACGTATTGCTCCGCTGTATCGTGAGAAGGAAATGGAACTTCGGCAGATTATAGCCAAGGAGGTTATTCGCGGAAAAGTTGACTTCGCTATATGGATAGAGAAAGACGCTGGTGCTGACGCTACCCCCATTAACGAAGCACTGATAGACAACTACTACCACCAGATAAAGGACATCATGGCACACAAGCAGTTGCCGGAGCCCAGCGACTGGTGGGCAACACTGCTCCGGCTTCCCGACGTTACTACGCGCACAGACGTAGAGAAACTTACCGACGAAGAGTGGGCTTGTGCTCTCGAAGCCGTCAACAAGGCGCTGAAGGAGTTCCACGACTTCCGTTGTCAGGAGGGTGCCGCACTGCAGAAGAAGTTTGCCGAAAAGATAGATAACATAGAGGCGCTGTTAGCGCAGATAGAGCCGTACGAGAAAGAGCGTGTGGAGAAAATTCGCGGTCGTATCGTTGACGGATTAAAGTCGATACCCGACGTGGAGTACGACAACAACCGACTGGAACAAGAGCTTATCTACTACATCGAAAAACTTGACATCAGCGAGGAGAAACAACGACTGACGAACCACCTGCGCTACTTCCGTGAGACAATGGACGAAGCGGCAGGACAGGGTAAGAAACTCGGGTTCATAGCTCAGGAGATGGGACGCGAGATAAACACTACAGGTTCGAAGAGCAACAATGCTGAAATGCAGAATATCGTTGTTAAGATGAAGGATGAGTTAGAGCAGATTAAAGAACAGGTTCTCAACGCTTTATAAAGAAACTATGAAGAAAGGCTTGATAGTATTTTCCGCCCCGAGCGGAACAGGAAAAAGTACCATAATAAACTGGTTGATGACGGAGCATCCCGAGTTGAATTTAGCGTTCAGCATTTCATGTACGTCGCGTCCCCCGCGTGGTACGGAGCAGAACGGAGTGGAGTATTTTTTCCTGACACCCGAAGAGTTCCGCCAGCGTATCGCCAACGACGAGTTCTTAGAGTACGAAGAGGTATATCAGGACAGGTTCTACGGCACGTTGAAAGAACAGATAGAGAAGCAGTCGGCAAGGGGCGAGAATGTCGTCTTCGACGTTGACGTAAAAGGCGGGTGCAACATAAAAAAGCACTATGGCGACAGGGCGCTGAGTGTTTTTATCCAGCCGCCGTCAATAGAAGAACTGCGCCGCCGACTGGAAGGGCGTGCGACAGATGCCCCCGAGGTCATAGAACAGCGGTTGGCAAGGGCGGAGTACGAAATGACCTTTGCCAATCAGTTCGACCGCATAGTCGTTAACGACAATCTGGATAAAGCCAAGGCAGACGCGCTGAAGGTCATCAGCGAGTTTCTGGAAGTGTAATAGCGAGTTTCTGGAAGTGTAATAACGATAATTGGTTGCATAATATATAATAAGGAGGAAATGAGGATAGGACTGTTCGGCGGGTCTTTCAACCCCATTCACAACGGACACATAGCGCTGGCAGAACAGATGTTGGTGAAGGGCGCACTCGACGAAGTGTGGTTTATGGTGAGTCCGCAGAACCCGTTGAAGAAACAGGACGACCTTGCCCCCGACGGGGTGCGCTACTCGTGGGTGGAGCAGGCTCTCAGGGACTATCCGCAATTAAAGGCAAAGGACTACGAGTTCCATCTTCCGCGCCCGTCATATACGTGGAAGACGTTGCAGGAGTTAAAGAAAGACTTCCCCGGGCACGAGTTCGTGCTAATCATAGGTGCCGACAACTGGGTGAACTTCAGCCGGTGGGCACACCACGACGACATTCTCCGCGATTATGACATTCTGGTATATCCGCGTCCTGGATATAGTGTAGATACAGAAAGTATGCCGAAAAATGTGCTGCTGGTTGACACTCCTATGTTCAACGTCAGCAGCACACAAATACGAAAACTCCTCAAAGAAGGTAAGTCGGTGGAAGGACTTGTCCCTAAGGGCTTAAAGTTTTAACGTGTGACCCATGCGGTCCTTCTTCGTCTTCAGATATCTCAGGTTGTACTTGTTAGGAGTGACCTCTATAGGTACGTTCTCCACTATTTCAAGTCCGTAGGCTTCCAACCCCACGCGCTTCACGGGGTTGTTAGTCATAAGTCGCATCTTCTGTACGCCCAGTTTCCGGAGAATCTGTGCTCCGCAGCCGTAGTCGCGCTCGTCAGCCTTGAAACCGAGACAAAGGTTCGCATCGACCGTGTCGTAGCCCTCCTCTTGAAGCTTATATGCTGCCAGTTTGTTCATAAGACCTATGCCGCGTCCCTCCTGTTGCATATAGACGATGACGCCCTTGCCTTCCTCCTCAATGCGCTGCATAGCCTTGTGAAGCTGTTCGCCGCAGTCGCAGCGTTTGGAGCCCAGTATGTCGCCCGTAGCGCATGACGAGTGAACGCGTACGAGTATAGGCTCGTTCTCCTTCCACTCTCCCTTGATGAGTGCGAAGTGCTCCAGACCGTTGCTTTTCTGGCGGAACGGTATTATGCGGAAGTGTCCGTAGTCAGTAGGCATATCGACCTCGACACCTTTCTCTACGAGCGACTCCGTCTGCAGTCGGTATGCTATTAGGTCTTTTATGGTTATAATCTTCAGCCCGTGTTTCTTTGAGAACTCCTGCAACTGCGGCATTCGTGCCATAGTGCCGTCGTCGTTCATTATCTCCATGAGCGCTCCGGCGGGGTAGAGTCCTGCCAGTCGGCAGAGGTCAATGGCTGCCTCGGTGTGTCCGCTGCGGCGCAGCACTCCGTTGTCTTGCGCATAGAGAGGGTTTATGTGTCCCGGACGCCCGAAGGTCTGCGGTGTCGATTGGGGGTCAGCAAGAGCACGTATTGTTGCCGCGCGGTCGTTGGCAGAGACGCCTGTGGTGCACCCCTCGAGCTTATCCACGGTGATGGTGAACGGAGTGCCCAGCATTGACGTGTTCTCCTGTACCTGGTGCGGCAGTTCCAGTTCCTGACAGCGCGACTGCGTGATAGGTGCGCAGAGCAGTCCTCGTGCCTCCTTGAGCATGAAGTTAACCATCTCTGGGGTTATCTTCTCTGCCGCGCAGATGAGGTCGCCTTCGTTCTCACGGTCCTCGTCGTCAACGACTATGACAAACTTGCCTTCCTTGAAGTCCTCAAGGGCTTCGGCTATTGTGTTTACTTTATATTTATCCATTGCTTATAGGTTGTTTATTCTGTCTGTGATAATTTCTGCGGCGTTCTGTACCGCTTTGAGGTCGCGATGCAAGCGCAGGCGGTAGCGCCACATTCTGACGTATAGCAGTGCTCCCAACGGGAATATGATTGCCGCCATGATGTTCAGCCACTTCTTCTCGAACGGTCGTGTGTGAGCCTTGTCCGACATTATGGGCAGCATATTCAGGGCGTTCAGTATAACCTTGTCGCGGGTGTTTGAGAGATCTTCGACGACCTTCTCTAATTCCTCGCAGATGCGTTCTATGGCGTGGTCGGGCTCGTATTTGAAGAACGTCCTTATGACGCTCGGCGCACGCAACAGGTGGTGCTGGCGGTCGTACGTCTCTGCCTCGGTGCTGATATGGCGTAGTATCTCGGCATCGGCAGAGTAGGAGGGGTCTTCTATGATGACCTCCTTGCGGAAGATGTGGCGTTTCTGCCGCAGCCCGAAAAGTCGTTGGAAGAAGTTCCTATAGACATCTATGTTGAATACCACGGAGTCTTTGTTCGCCTTATAGGTGAAGAATACGGCGAGGGGAGTCAGCACCGCCGTGGCGAGACCCTTGCCGAACCATATTGCCCACATACCGCCGCGCGCCATACGGTAGCCGGTGTTGTCAAGAATGTAGTATATAATGAATACCAGCACCGAGATGATTACCGGAATGCCGAGTCCGCCTTTGCGGATAATGGCTCCCAGCGGTGCTCCGATAAAGAAGAAAATCAGACACGACAGTGCCAGCGTGAATTTGTTTATCGCCTCTATCTGGTGCAGACGGATAAGTCGGTCGCCGTCGGAGGTTATCATTCCCTTGAAGTCCATGTCGGTAAGCAGGAAACGCATCCTGCTGAGTGCTGACGATATTGCCCGCAACTCGCCCTCGGGACCTTCGCGCTTTATCAGTGAGTCTATAGATACAGGTGATTCTGCAACTTGTTTGAAGACCCTTAGTGAGTCTTTCTTAGATAGGTATGCGTGCAGCGAGTTGCGTCGCATGTCGTTATAGTAGGCGCGTCCTATGCTGTCATAGACAGCGTTCATCGAGTCTATGTCGTGACGAATGCGTCCTATGCTCTTTCCTCGCTCGTTGTTGCTCAGCGCACCAGCATCAATGAGGTTCAGGTCAGCGTCGAAGTCGAGTACTATGCGCTTCTGCGAGAACGTCTCGCGACGGTATGGGACGTTAGCCTGTCCGAACTCCTGACTGCGCATATTCTCAAACCACTCGCCGCTCCATAGCGTCAGCACAAGGTGCTTCTTCTCCGCTGTAGATTGCAGCATACCAGAGTCGGCAAGTATTATTGCGGCGTCGTCGAAACTGCCGTTCATGCGGTATATCATCACTCCGTAGAGTTTGCCCGTCTCCATGTCTTTCTTCTGCACGTAGAGGTTGCAGTTAGGTATGCCGTCGTAGAAGATGCCCTCGGGGATTTCCAGTTCCGGGCTCTTCTGTTTCATGGAGATGAGCAGCTGCGAGAACGACATGTTGGCGCTTGGCGTCACCACGTTCTGGAAGAAAAACGAGCCTATGGTAATGAATATAGTTATCGCTATCAGCGAACGGAACGCCTGCATCAGCGATATTCCCGCAGCCTTGATAGCCGTCAGCTCGGAGCTCTCGCCGAGGTTTCCGAAGGTTATGAGCGCAGAGAGCAGTATCGCCAACGGGAACGCCTGGGGCATGAGCATAAGACCCATGTACCAGAAGAACTGCACCAGCACCTCCATTGACAGTCCCTTACCGATGAGCTCATCGACGTAACGCCACAGGAACTGCATCATCAGCACAAACTGACAAACGAAAAATGTTCCTACGAACAACTGGAGGAACTGCTTAGCTATGAATATATCAAGTTTCTTCACTCTTAAAGTCCTGTCTTCCTGTGCAAACGGTTCAGATTACGGTCCCAGATGTTTTTCAGGTCGTCTATATCCTCTTCGTATGCATGGTCGGTTATAAGAAGGGTGTAGTCATTAGTGATGTCGCTCTTCTCCAAAGCCAGTTCAACGTACGCCTCCTGGTCTTCGTCGTCAACCCATTTCCAGCGTATGCGTCGCATCTTCTCTTCGGCGACTATCGTGGCTGTCCACGTCTCACTTATCTTCCATACTTCTCCCCATGTGAGTACCAGTTTGTTACCTTCGCGCTGCACTTCGTCGGCAATCCATATTGCCAGCCCTTCGGCACTGCTCAGGAGGTTCCATATAACATTCGCAGACCTTGAATGCAGGTCGTGTTCTATATGTATGGTCTGTTTTTTCATGACATTATTATTATTTTATGTCTGCAAAAATAAGAAAATTTTGTGAAATACGAAATAAAAAGCGAAATAATTTTGCATATTCGGATTTTTGTCTTACCTTTGCACCCGCAAATCGGAAATGATGGCGGGATAGCTCAGCTGGTTAGAGCGTCGGATTCATAATCCGGAGGTCGAGGGATCGTGGCCCCCTCCCGCTACAAAAAGCCTCTCCAAACGGAGAGGTTTTTTGTGGTTAGAGGTTAACTCGCACCTCGCATCTCGCACCTCGCATCTCTATATTATATGTCCTTGCACCTAAGAGTAAGCCTACTCTTACGTAAAAGAACGGCTAATCTTACGCATAAGTCCTCTATCTACACTTCGTAACAGGGCTGCTTATTTTTTTACTTACATTGTCAAGATTGTCAAGATTGTCAATTGTCAAAATCGATTTCACAACCCCTTGAAAATAGTATTATAATAATAAATATATATATTTATTATTATAATAAAGAAAAAACAGACTTCCAAATTCATTTTGACAAAATGACAAGATGACAACGTGACAAGGTTGTTAATAAATGTGAAATGCTTTAACTAAAATTATTTTATACAGAATCATTGAACTATGAAAATAAATTCGTATCTTTGTACCATAAATAATAATTGAAAAACATGAAGACGAAAACAACAAAGGACATTTATCTTGCTGGAGGCTGTTTCTGGGGAATGGAGCATTACTTCAAGCAGATAAAGGGCGTGACAATCACGGAAGTGGGATTCGCCAACGGACACACAGAGAATCCTACTTATAAGGAGGTCTATACCGACCAGACAGGCTTTGCCGAGACCGTCTTTGTGAGGTTCTACCCAGACGTGGTCAGTCTTGAATTCCTGTTGAAGATGTTTTTCAAAGCCATTGACCCGACGAGTCTTAATAAGCAGGGTCACGACGAGGGAACGCGCTATCGTACAGGTGTTTACTATACCGACCCGGAAGATTTGCCCGTCATCGAGAAGGTGTTTGCCGAAGAACAGAAGAACTACAAACAGCCCTTGGCTGTAGAGAAACTGCCCTTGCAGAACTTCTACACAGCCGAGGAGTATCATCAGGATTATCTCGACAAGAATCCTGACGGCTACTGTCATCTGCCCTTGTCGCTGTTTGAGTTTGCAAGAAAAGCCAAAGAGAAATAGTACAACCTGAAGAGCAAATACATTTAGTTGTTAAGATTCTGAAGAATAGTTCCTCAGTAGCCTATGGATAAAGAGACTTTTGAAGCCCGGAAAGCCTTTGCAGGCGAGAAGAAAGCCTCCATGCTTCGTCGTTGCGTGGGGCACGATTACACCAATCGTCAAATCTACATGATAACGATGGTGACAGAAGGGCGTAGGCCTCTTTTTGGTAAGGTTATAGGCAGAAGCGATGCAGAAGCAGGCAGCCATGATGAACCTCGCATGGAGCTCTCAGCATTAGGGCAACATGTTGCTGACGAATGGTGGGCAACAACGTCGCACCATCCTGAGGTGGAGGTGCTTGCCCTTCAGATGATGCCTGACCATCTGCACGGCATTCTCTTTGTTAGAGAGAAAATGGAGCAGCCATTGGGGATGGCGCTTCGTGGTTTTAAGCAGAGCTGTAATCGTCACTTTAGAGAGCTGATGCTGGGGGTGGAGCCGGTGGAGTATGTTGCGTTGTCAACGCAACAAACGGGACAGCGAGCAACGCAACAAACGGGACGACGAGACCGCCGAGGTGAAGACCGTACACACGGCATGCTCTTTGCACGCGGTTATAATGACCGCTTGCTACTGCGCTCGGGACAGCTTGACATTTGGCTCAATTACCTTGCGGACAACCCGCGACGCTTGCTGATGAAGCGAGAGCATCCCGATTTGTTTCGTGTTAAGCGGGGTGTGAAGATTGCTGGACAGACTTTCTCTGCTCTTGGTAATATCTTCCTGCTTCAGCGCCCCGTGCGTTTGCAGGTACAATGTTCCAGGAGAATGACCGATGAAGAAATAGAGGCAAAGATTCACCAATGTCTTGAAGCGGCAAGTAAAGGTGCGGTTCTCGTTTCGCCTTCTATATCTAAAGGAGAAAAGAACGTGATGAGGGCTGCTTTCGAAAAAGGTTTTCCATTAATTTACCTTCAAGAGAATGGCTTTTCTGATTTGGCTAAACCGGACGGAGCGCGTATGGAGGCTTGTGCTCGAGGTCAGTTACTAATCCTTGCTCCTTGGGAGCATCATAATGAACGGATAAAAATTAGTCGTAATCAATGTCTTTCGCTTAACGAAATGGCTAAGATTATTTGTTTGTAACAGGAGACGTTTAAGATTAAGAAACAAAAAACGGGACTCCATCGAGTCCCGATTTTTATTTGTGGGTGCGAGATTAGTTATTTTCTAACTACCTTCTTGCCATTAACGATTACTATACCCTTGTAGTCTTTATCGACTTTCTGACCTGCGAGGTTGTAGCGTGCTACTTCTACCGTGTTGTCGCCCTTTGTCTGAACGCCTGCTATTCCTGATGTTGTTGCAAGAGCAACCTTCTCGGCATTGTTTACTGCCATGTTGTGTAAGTCGGGTGAGCTGACGGAAGCGATAGGAGCCAGTACTGCCGTGATAGAGAGATTTTCTGCTACGAAGTTGTCGGGGATGGTGTATTCAACGCTATATGTGAAGTTTTCACCGTCCCATGTAGGAGCTTCGCCGACGGTAGATGTCAATACGGCGCGTAGTGCATTGTTGTGCTCATAGTCGTTAACCCATGTGCCCTGATTATACTGGCGACCTGTAATGCCGCTTTCAGTGAGATAGACAGTAATACCGTCGTCAGCTAACAGTTTTGAGGCGCCCTCAACGCCGGTACCCTTAACGTTCAGTTTGAGTTTTCGGCTCTCGTTGTCATATTCCTGTTCTATGGCGAGGCTTGCAAAAGCAGGGTTAGCTTCAGCCGTAGCGTCAATAATTTCGCGGAAGTAAGGCACTAACTGGTTGAGATACTGGTCAACATTATAGCCCAGACCATAGATGAGAGACTCTGAACCTTCTGCCAGCTCTTTGATGTAGGTACGGTTGTAGGAAGCGCCCGGCCAGCCTTCGAGGTTTTCCATTTCTTGCAGGTCGTCAACGGCATCGAAGTACAGCGGGTCTTTGCTGGAGCTTTGGTTACCGTGAATAGATATCCATGCTATGTCGTTATAATTATTTTCCAGAGCACGCAATAGTGTGTATCCGAGTGGGCAGTATGTGCATGTCCATGATGTGAAGTGCTCGATGAGTTGTTTCTGGTGAGCGACTTTGTCCTTGTAAAGTTTGAATGTAGCTGACAGGGCGTTCTCTGTAACGGTACCCTTCGGAGTGTCACCGTTTACGGTCTTTGTCTTCAGTGAGAGCTTGTGGTTCTCATACAGCGAGATTCCTGCAGGAAGTGTTATCTGACCGGAAATTGTTCCTGTCTGCATTGTTGTGATATTCGTGGTTACATCAGCAGAACCGATGACAACGTCATCAACGAGAGCGTCGAAACCGAGTGAAGTGATGGCGGTAGAACCCATATTGGTAACTGTTGCTTCCCATGTGAGAGCCTTGTCGCTTTGTGCGAAAGCATTTGTATTAAGACCCCTTACGGCAAGATTCATTTCCGGGAGTTCTATTTCAACAACACCCTGTACGCTGAGGTTGCCGTAGCTGTTGCCCATGTTATACCAACCCTCTTCGCTTCCCAGTTTTCCGTAGATGAGAGTGTCGTAAGAATTTGCGCCGGCATATACTAATGAAAGCGGGTAGGAGGTACTTGTCTGTACATAGTCGAAACCCATTAAAATAGCTTCATAATCACTGAGATTGAGTGTTATGGCTTTTTCCAGCTCTACTTCGTTCCATCCGGCTGCATTGAAGTTTACTTCTTGGGAAACGATGTCATCCTGTATTCCTGTTTTCGTAACGGGAATTATAAAGACACGGCTGACTGTTGCCGCATTTGCCAAGCCGACACGCATCTTTACGAGTTTTCCGCCATTATAGACGCTGAGGTCGCTGGTAGGAATCATTATGGCAGCTTTAAGATCGCCGGGGACATTTATTAAACCGACTCCTTCGCCAGGAGCAGCAACTTCGTCGGTGGTGTAACCTCCCATGAGATACTGGTTCTGTCCAAGTTCTGCCTTCTTGGGCATTTTCTTTACAGGTTTCTCTATGGCAAAGGTCTCAGTGTTCTTTACTAAAGTACCTCTTGTTGCCTCCATTGTTACAAACTGTGCATTGACAGTTCCAAACGACAGTATAGCTACTGCCAATGAAAATAATAGTTTCTTCATATCATAAATGTTTTTAAAACCGTAATCTTTATTTTACCATTCTCTTCATGACCTTGCCGTCGCTCATTCTTATAATGTTCAGACCGCGCTTAAGCTGTTGAAGTTTCTTGCCGTTAAGGTCGTAGATAGCCTCGGTATTATTTGTGCTGGCGTTTAGTGACTTAATTGCAGTGGAATTGTAGTTGAAGTCTATTGTAATCTTGTCGCCAAGGCCTGTTGAGTTATATTTGGGGTTATACGCCGGTCCGCTGATAGAGAAATTCTCTATTTGTATAGTCACCTTGCATACGCCGTCAGCCATAGGAATCCATTCGCACTGCATGGACTTTTGCGTTAAGGCGCCGAGTGTTCCTGCTGGTGTGGCAAACGAACCGGTCGTTTCTTTCATGTCGCATGTAAGGGGGAAACAAATCTGGAAGGAACCGTTGTCGATTGTCTCAATAGTGTATCTGATGCCCACGCCGGCATCAGAATTTACTGTGTTTTTTATGAATACGCCAGAGTCGATTTTTATGCCTCCGAGTCCGTCGTCTTCTGCAGTAGAGGCTGTTATGGTGCTGCCGTCGGCAATAACCTTTCCGTCCTTATCGACGAACTGAAGTTGTGCGTTGGCACTCATGGTGCCCAGCGCAATAAACAAAAGAGTAAATAATTTTTTCATACCTTATTATATTTTATAGTGTTGTTTTTTATTGCCTGATATGTTAAAGTGTTGTTTTTATTACCTGAACGATGCCCGACGGGTTGCTTACGAAGGCCACTACGGCGAGGTTCTCGCTCTTCCATGCGTCGTCCACCGTCGTGGTGTAGGCAGCCGTTGCCGTTTTGCCGGCATCAATGGTTACCGGGTCGCCGTAGATGTCGGCGGTGAGCGTCTTGCGGAAGACGTGGTTGTGGACGTACTGCTGGTTGGCGGAGCCGTCCGCCATAAGCTGCGTGTCGGTAATGTTGTCTTCTACGAGCCACACCTCTAACTTGCCGCTGACCTTCTCGGGGGCGTTGGCGCTGATGTTGACGGTGAGGCTGCGTGAACCCTCGTCGTACTGGCACGTAGCGCTGAGGGATAGTGGCGTTTCCTGTGCTATGCACTCCGCAACGGCGGTGGCGTAGAGGTTAGTGTTGTAGATGATGCCGCCGTGTCTGTTCACAGCGACTCCCGGCTGTGCCTCGACGCCGCGATTGCGGTAGAACTCGTCGCCCGTCGCCGTTCCCAAAGAGAGTAGGGGACTCGTCATCGTGGAGCGGTGGGCAAAGGGACCGCTGTGTATGGCAACGGGAATTATCCTGTCGCCGTACTGACTGTGCAGCTCTTCTATCTTCTTTGTTGCCGCCGGACAGTTTACGCAGCGCTGACCGGTGAAATCCTCTATAAGCACGTTGCGCTCCGCGCTTGCCGGGGGAACGTATATCAGACGGTCGCCCTCGGCAACCCGGCTGCATGCCGACATTATGAACATCATGGCAATGGTCGCCGTCAGCAGTAACACCCCACAGCGTTTCAATGGTTTAACAGTAATCATAATTTTCAATTCTCACTTCTCAATTCTCAATTAAAAGTTGTAGTTATAGTTCACCGTCACACCGCGACTTGCCGGGACGTAGCGGCACACGCCGCCCGAGCAGTTGAACCCCGCGCGGGTACGTGCATATCCTACCTGCAGACGGTGACTCTTGTGGTTAAACGTCACCGCACCCATGTAGTAGTGGGTCTTCGTCTCGCCGCAGTTGTACATGTCGCTAAGGGTGAACATCCAGTTAGGTTGCAGCGATAGCTCCAGCAGTGCAAAAGCCCAGTCGCCCTGGTCGCCGGCGGTGGTAAGGTACTGCAACTCGCCGCGCAGAGTGGTCTTACGGTTAAACTGGTACTTACCCTCGGCAACGAAGATGTCAGAGTGTATCATGCCGCCCTCGCCTTCTACGGCGGTCTTGTTGTAGCGCTGGTTCATGTACATGAGGTTCAGCTTGAAACTCTTCGAGAGCTTCTTGTCCAACTGTATGTTCAGGTCCTGATAGTACGTCTGGTCGCCCCATTTCCAGAACGGCGAGCTGTAGCCGTTGGTGCCGGGGTCGCCCGTGCCGTCGGGGTTCTTCTGTATGGAGTGCACGTGCGAGAAGTTCACCTTGACGCCCGTGCCGTACTTGCCGCCCAAGAGGGTGTGGCGCTTAAAGCGGTAGCCCACTTCTGCCTGGTAAGCCCACTCGCCGAGGGGCTGTGTGGCGTAGGGGTATAGTGCCGCCAGCGCGTACGTGTGTTCCATAGTGAATGCCGGCAGGTGGTTTATGAACGACGATGTTCCGTTCATGGAACGGCGGCTGCGGAATGACATGTTGTCGGAGCGCTTTGCCTGCAGCAGCGCACTCATGCCGCTCTTGGAGTAGCTTGCCGAGAGCATTGCCACGTAGCCCTTGCGGTAGATGTAGCCGTTGTCGAACGACGGGTCTTGGCTCTTCTGCGCGTATTCCGCCAGAATGTTGACACCGCCCTTCTGAAGACGCACCCTGGCGTCCCACGCGTTGACGTTACGTGGCAGGTTAAGACGGTGTGTGGCGTCGGCCATGACCACTTCGTCACTCTCGCGCTTGTTAACCCACGAACCGCCTATGGTTATGTACGTGCCCGCGTTCTTCAGCGCACTTATCCACTCGTCAATCCCTAACTCCATGTCGGCACCCGACACCAGCGCGTCGTTATACGACCAGTATCTGCGCTGGAAACCGCTGAGAGCCTTCAGCCGGACGCCCCTTATAGGCGAGGTCACCACGCGGGCTCCCAGCAGCGAGTTGTCTATGCCTAAGGAGCGCTCTTCGTAGGTGCGCAGGACGAACCCCGAGCCGAACTGCTCGTAGAAGTTTCCTAACGTTACCTCAAGACCATCGCAGTGCATGCGCGCGTAGATGTTTGCAAGACCCCAGCCCTTGAAGTCGGGCTCGTAGCCGGGCAGCGGAAAACGGGTGAACTCCACACGTCCGCCAACGTCAAGGTGTTTCGTCTGAACGCCCAGGTCGGCATACGTGTTCGTAAGTCCCCATTCCTTATACTTCTCGGCACCTATCTTCTTGTCTTCCTGCGGTATAAGGACGTCGCTCTGAATGCTTCCCGTCACGGTAACCTTTCCGTAATCCGTTTGTGCGGAGGCGCAGAGTGGCAGTGCCGCAAGTAGTAATATGCTCTTGATGCTCATTATTACTCTGTGATTTTTCTTACCGTTTCTATAAGTTCCGTCTCTTCGCCGTCGGTATATCCGTTATGGCGATATACTATGTTTCCCTTGCCGTCAAGAATCAGCGTGTAGGGAATCATCTGTATTCCCAGTGCCCTGCGCAGTTCGCTGTTAGGGTCTAACAGTACGTCGTAGTTCCATCCGTAGCCATCGACCATGGGTTTCACCTTGTTGATGTTCTGTGCCTGGTCAATGCTTACGGCAATAAGCTTTACGCCGGTCTCTTCAACCCACTCGTCATAGACCTCGCTGATGGCGTTAAGCTCGCGATTGCAGGGCTTGCACCACGTTGCGAAGAAGTCTATTATTATAGGTTTGCCGTTGTTCGACAGCGTGTCGGTGGTTACGGTCTTTCCGTCCATGGACTTCAGTGTCACGGCAGGCAGCTGTGCCCAGCACTCCATGCCTGCAAGCAGTAATAATGTAAGTAGTAAATGTTTCATAACTTTTATATTATCTTTTTACCAATTTCATTTGCCAGTTCTTTCTGTATGGTTTTCACCTCCATATACTCTCTCATGAACTCCTGCATCTTCGTCGGGTTGTTGGCGCTGAGCTTTATGTTTTTCTCCAGTTCGCGCAACTTGGCTGTCAGGTAGTTCGTGCGGAAGTCCACCAGTACGTGCTGTGTCTTGTTGAAGAGCTCCTTGTCGGTGAGTTCCTTCTGCAGTTTCTCGCTGAGCATGACGCGCTCGTTCGTAAGCTTTTGTGCCAGCCGACTCACGGCTATGTCCTCGTGTTGCAGAAAGTACTGCTCTGCGCGCCACGAGCGGTCGCTGCTCTTTTCCGCCGCCTCGCAGAGTATCTTCCATATGGCATCGTTCTCCAGCCGCAGGCCGTCCTCCTGAAGGCTATATAGCAGAAACTCTGCCACGCTGATGTCAACCACTTGTCCGTTGTCGTCCTCGGCACCGTGAATGATAATCCTGTCGCCGTACCTCACCACCAGTTCGCCAATGAGCCACTCTACGGAGTCGTACGGCTGCTCTTCCTGAGTGCCCGGTGACGTAAGGCCGTTGTTGGCGGTGTTTGCCGTCCGAGTGTCGTTTTGCGTGTTGCCATCCCTGCGTGCACGTATCATTTTGTTCATCTGCGTTATCAGCGTCATCTCGTTGATGCCCGTCAGCTGTACGCAGTCGTTAAGGTACGTTGCACGCACTACGGGGTCGGTTATTACGGCTATGCTCTGCACTATGGAGTTTATGGCTTCCGACCGCTTTATGGGGTCCGTAACTCCGTTGAGCAGCAGCTGTGTCTTAAAGCGTATGAAGTCCGTCTGGTGCTCGGCGATGTAATGACGGAAACCCTCCGCGGTGTTCTTCCTGGCGAACGAGTCGGGGTCGTCGCCGTCAGGCAGCAGCAGCACTTTTATGTTCATACCCTCGGCAAGCAGCATGTCGGTACCACGCATGGCAGCGTGTATTCCTGCCGCATCGCCGTCGTAGAGCAGCACTATGTTGCCGGTGAACCTGTGGAGCATACGTATCTGGTGAATGCTCAGCGCCGTACCTGAGTTGGCTACGACGTTCTCAATGCCGCACTGGTGCATGGCAATGACGTCGGTATATCCCTCGACCATATATACGCAGTCCTCTTTGGTAATGGCTTTCTTTGCCTGGAAGATGCCGTAAAGCTGCTGGTCCTTGTGGTATATCTCCGAGTCGGGGGAGTTGACGTATTTCTGCTGCACTCCCTTGGTGGCGGCGTCCAACTTACGGCCTCCGAAACCTACCACCTTGCCGTTCATTCCTATCCACGGAAACATCACGCGCCCGGCATAACGGTCAATTATCTGTCCGTCGCGCTCACGGCGGTAGCAGATGCCTGTAGATAAGAGAAACTCCTCCTTGTAGCCTTTCGCCATTGCGGTCTTTGGCAGCGCCTGTCCGTCGGCAAGGTCGTAACCCAGCCGGAACTTCTTTATAATGTCGTCACGAATGCCGCGACTTCGGAAGTACTGCATGCCAATGGCGTTGCCGTCGGTGGTATTGTGCAGTGTGTCCTCAAAGTACGACGCTGCCCACTCGTTGACTATGTACATTGACTCGCGCTTGTTCTCCGCCTCGCGTTCTTCCGAGGTCATTTCGCGCTCCTTTATCTCTATGTGGTATTTCTTTGCAAGCCATCGCAGCGCTTCGGGGTAGGTCATCTGCTCGTGCTCCATGATGAAGTTTACGGGGTTGCCTCCCTTTCCGCAACCGAAACAGTGACACATATTGCGGGCAGGCGATACCATGAACGACGGCGTACGCTCGTTATGAAAAGGACAGAGACCCTTGTAGTTTGAGCCGCTTTTGCGGAGCGTCACAAACTCGCTGACCACCTCCACAATGTTGGAGGCTTCCATAATTCTGTCTATGGTTTGACGGTCAATCATAATGCAAACTAAATGCAAAGGTACAAATAAATTTATTATTTATAATGCATATTTCATAATAATTTTGTAATTTTGCACCCAATTTAATAAAAAACTATATGCAGGATATAAGAAACATAGCCATTATTGCCCATGTTGACCATGGAAAAACCACCCTCGTGGATAAGATGATGCTCGCAGGAAACCTCTTCCGTGAGGGACAGGACCTCAGCGACCAGGTGCTCGATTCTAACGACTTGGAACGTGAACGCGGAATAACCATTCTCTCGAAGAACGTCAGCATAAACTGGAAAGGTACGAAGATTAACATCATTGACACTCCGGGACACGCCGATTTCGGCGGCGAGGTGGAGCGCGTGCTTAATATGGCGGATGGATGTCTGCTGCTTGTCGATGCCTTCGAAGGACCTATGCCGCAGACGCGCTTCGTGCTGCAGAAAGCACTGCAGATAGGACTTAAGCCCATAGTCGTAGTAAATAAGGTTGATAAACCAAACTGCCGCCCTGAGGAGGTCTATGAGATGGTGTTCGACCTCATGTTCTCGCTGAACGCTACTGAGGACCAGCTTGACTTCCCCGTCGTCTATGGCTCTGCCAAGAACGGCTGGATGGGCGAGGACTACAATATACCGACGGGCGATATTACGTACCTCCTGGACAAAATAGTCGAGGTCATACCGGCACCGCAGCAGCTGGAGGGAACACCGCAGATGCTAATAACGTCACTCGACTACTCCAGCTACACGGGACGCATCGCCGTGGGACGTGTTCACCGCGGTACACTGCGCGGCGGTCAGAACATCACTATTGTTCACCGCGACGGCAGTCAGGAAAAGACAAAGATTAAGGAACTCCACACCTTCGAGGGTATGGGACACGTAAAGACCGACGCTGTCTCCTCGGGTGATATATGCGCCGTCATAGGACTTGACCATTTCGAGATTGGCGATACTATCTGCGACTACGAACAGCCGGAGGCGCTGCCTACTATAGCTATTGATGAACCGACGATGTCTATGTTGTTCACTATCAACGACTCACCATTCTTCGGCAAGGAGGGAAAATTCTGTACTTCGCGCCATATTCAGGAACGCTTGCAGAAAGAACTCGAAAAGAACCTTGCACTACGTGTGGAGCCGTTCGAGGACTCTACCGACAAGTGGCTCGTGTCGGGTCGCGGCGTGCTGCACCTCAGTGTGCTCATAGAAACAATGCGGCGCGAGGGCTACGAACTGCAGGTAGGACAGCCACAGGTTATTTTCAAATACGGGAAAATGGAGAATGGAGAATTGAAAATTGAAAATTATGATAACACCAAAGGCGGAAATTCTGCTGAAGCAGGTAATCAAAATTCTCAACTCTCAACTCCCAATTCTCAACTGATAAAGTGCGAACCTATAGAAGACCTTACCATCAACGTTCCCGAGGAGTTCTCGTCGAAGATGATTGACATGGTTACGCGCCGTAAGGGCGAGATGACCTCTATGGAGAGTCAGGGCGACCGCGTGAATATTGAGTTCGACATTCCTTCACGTGGTATCATAGGACTTCGTACCAACGTGCTTACAGCGTCGCAGGGTGAGGCAATCATGGCGCACCGTTTCAAGGAATACCAGCCGTACAAAGGTGACATACAGCGTCGTGTGAACGGCTCTATGGTAGCTCTTGAGACGGGTACGGCGTACGCTTACTCTATAGACAAACTGCAGGACCGCGGCAAGTTCTTCATAGACCCGGGAGAAGAGGTATATATGGGACAGGTCGTGGGTGAACATGTTCACGACAACGACCTCGTTGTTAACGTAGCCAAGGCGAAGCAGCTCACCAACGTTCGTGCCAGCGGCTCCGACGACAAGGCGCGCATAATACCCAAGACCGTCATGTCGCTCGAGGAATGTCTTGAGTATATCAAGGAAGACGAGTACGTAGAGGTTACTCCTAAGTCTATGCGCATGCGAAAGATTATCCTCGACCATACGGAGCGCAAACGTGCAAATAAGGAATAAACAGATACTAAGCATAGCGCTGCCCAGCATAGTGAGCAACATCACTGTGCCGCTATTAGGACTCATAGATACTTCTATAACGGGTCATATGGGTAGCGCTGCATACATTGGAGCCGTAGCCATCGGCTCCATGTTGTTTAATACGCTGTACTGGTTGTTCTCGTTCCTTCGTCTAAGTACCAGCGGACTCACTTCGCAGGCTTTGGGACGCGGTGATAACGACGAGGTCGTACGACTGTTGACGTCCTCGCTTCTCGGAGCATTAGCAATAGCCCTTGTGCTTGTCGTCATGCAACTTCCGCTATTGTGGTTAGGACTGTGGATAATGGCTCCGACGGATGAGATAGCGCAGCTAACCACCACCTATTTTAATATATGTATATGGGGAGCACCCGCCTCGTTAGGACTGTTCTGTCTTAACGGGTGGTTCATAGGTATGCAGAATTCACGTATCCCTATGGTTGTGGCAATAACCCAAAATGTGGTTAATATCCTGGCATCACTATTCTTTGTCTATGCACTTAATATGAAAGTAGAAGGTGTAGCCCTTGGAACACTCATAGCTCAGTGGTGCGGATTCGCCGTCTCCTTCGTAAGCGCCCGCCGGATGATAAGCACTCGCATCAAACTCTTCACTCTTCGCTCTTCACTCTCCACTCTCCACTCTTCACTTTTCACTCTAAACTCTTCACTCTTCACTCTTCACTCTTCGCTCTTCCTGCGTACGTTATGTTTGGTGAGTGTAATGCTCTTCTTTACCTCTGCAGGATCCTGGCAGGGTGCCACACTGCTTGCCGTAAACACAATACTTATGCAGATGTTTCTTCTTGTAAGCTACGTTATGGACGGGTTCGCCAACGCTGCTGAGGCTATGAGTGGGAAGTTCTATGGTGCTGCCGACAACGACGCACTGAAAGATACTATACATAAGAGTTTCCTGTGGGGCGGAGGATGTGCATTGGTATTTACTGGCGCCTACGTCTTTGGGGGCGACCTGTTCGTGAGATTGCTTACCGACGAACCGATGGTGCTTTCTGCTGCTACCGACTATATGGTGTGGATATGTATTGTGCCGTTTGTAAGCTTCGCTGCTTTTATATGGGACGGTATCTATATTGGTCTTACTGCAGCACGAAGCATGCTCCTTGCTACCTTCGTAGCAGCAGTATGTTTCTTTACGGTCTTCTTTCTTACACGTTCATCGCTCGGTAATCACGGGCTTTGGATTTCCTTCCTCGTCTTCCTCTTTATGCGCGGGGCGATGCAGAGTATGCTATATCTAAGTAAGAAAGTGATAAAATAAGAAAAGGGAACCTCAAAAAGTTCCCTTTTCCTTTGGTTTGGTGATCCGTTTGGGATTTTGTATTTTTGAGCTAAAAGTCTTTCATAATCAGCGAGTTTCATATCGTTCCAATAAGGTTTAAAACAATGTTGGTAACATTTTAGTAACACCACTTTTTCCGCGATTTTTACAATAATTTTTTCTCATACTCTTTTCTGTTATTTAATAAAACTTAATGACCTTTTTAAGGCGTCGAATTATTCTTTAATTTTGCACCCAACAAAGTTCGAGTTGTAAGGTGAATTAAATAGGCTCATACCTTATATAGGTCTTTTGACCCATGTCCCCGTCAGTTGCTCGAACTTGCTGGCGGGGATTTATTTTTTCACCGACTACTACGAGCAAGAGACGCTATCCTCCACCCCGTAACTCGTAGAAAGCTCAAGGGGGAAACGCATATGAGCAATGGCAGGAATTGATTCGGGATGCCAGCGAAGCAGAGCCAACTCTGAAATACCCGATAGCCAAAGTACTGTTGGATGTAGTATAAGGCTGCTGTATCTACCTACCGACAATCGTCAGCAAAAGTTCCTCCGTATGGGTGTCAATTTTCCCATATAAGGAGGAATTATGCAATCTCCCAAACCTCTTCTCGTAGCAAAATTATTTCAAAGAACTATTGAAATATAATAATTATTGATTTATATATTCATTTCTGTATTTTATTTCCATAGGAGAAAAACAAAAAGGACACATCTTGTATTTTTTTTTATAAAAAACTTCTTTTTCGTTAATTTCGTCCGTTCCGGTAATCTCGCCAAACTCTTCATAAAATGCCTTGTCAAATCCGTGTATTGAATCACATACCGCTGTTTGGTGGTATATATCTGTCCCGCATTCAAGGTACACATGTACTGTTGGAAAATAGTGTTTATACCCCCAGCGTGCTATAATACACACAATTATTGCTATACAGAAATATTTGAACGGCTCTTTTATCATACTCTTACCAGCCCTACAAACTTATAAAATCCATAAATTATATCCTTTGGAACTAAAAAGTCCGGGTATTCTTCATGATTGTAACTTACGCAGCGAATACTATCTCCTTCTTCATATATTTTCTTGAAAATAACTCCGTCCTTTGTGTCCAAGACATAATCTTTTCCCCATTCTATAATAAACTCTGCTTTTTTGATAGCAATTTCGTCTCCGCTTTCATACTTTGGCTCCATAGAGTTACCTTTAATATACATCGTATAATCATAGTCGGGGAAATTCTGTATTATTGGTATCTGCTCACATTGCTCGAGTAACACACCCTCAGAGTACAGGGAAAGCGTTCCTGCTGAAGCCGAAACAGGTAAACGAGGTCTGGTCGGGTTCTTAATAATATCCATAGATGCTATTTCTTGTCCCGTTTCTGTTTTTTTGAGAACCTTCAATGCGTCTTCTCTTCTCGCTTCAATAACCACATCCTTAAAGTCCTTTATTCCCCAAATAAGTGCTATTTTTTCAGCGAGTTCATCCGATGGGACCATCATTCCATTCTTAATCTTTGAGAGCGCACCTTGTGTTATACCAAGTTTTCTTGCAGTATCCTCCTGTCTGGACTTAGGCTCTTTCTCTTTCAACAGATTGTTGAAATACTCAGCGAATTTAGGAAATCTCTTCATACTCTACACAATTAAAAGATGTTTACAAAACCTTATATTCCTTAATTTATTTGGTAATATTACTATTATTCCCTAACTTTGCCCTCAGTTAAACAAACAACAGAGTGCGGACTTGGATTTTAATATCCGTTATTTCGTTTAGACACCGCAAATATAGGAATAATTTCTAAGTTTCGTTCTCTTTGTTTGTAATATTTATGATTTATTTAGAATTAAACAACAAAATTAAAATGAACGTTTCGACAGATGATATTAGAAATATACCGCCTGGGGTACTAAAACTTTTTCTCTGTGAGGATGGAAAGAAAATGCGCTCCGCATGCTCTTTGGTTACTACCGTAAAGAGAACAGAGTTACCAAAAGATGTTGTTGATTACGAAACACAGAAATTTTTTGACCTCAACATTGTAGCCATTCGTGCTTTAGGTGCTGGTGATACGAAGATTCTTAATAAATAATTATAGGTATGAGTACAAACATTATCAGGTTCGATAAAGACCAACAGACAATGACTTCCCTGCAGATAGCGGAGATTACAGGCAAGAGACATTCTGATGTTCTCGAGGCTATCCGAAATATGGAGCCGGCATGGGAAAGGGTTGCCCAACGGAAATTTCCGCTCGGCTCTTATAAGGACGCAAATAACCAGTCACGTCCATGTTATTACCTCAACAAGCGCGAGTGTCTTTATATCGCCACGAAGTTCAACGACGAAGCACGTGCAAAACTAATTCTTCGTTGGGAAGAGTTGGAGAATAATGCTCGCAAAAATATGGAAGTTCTCCCTAATTTCTCAAACCCAGCTGAAGCTGCCCGTGCGTGGGCAGAGCAGTACGAAAGTCGTATGCTCGAAACCAAACGTGCGGACGAGGCTGAGCAGCAAGTTCTTCAACTGGCGGCAGAAGTTGAGAAGATGCAGCCAAAGGTTAGTTACTACGACATGATCCTCAACAATAAGTCAACCGTTCTCGTTACTCAAATTGCGCAGGATTATGATATGAGCGCCAAAGCGTTTAACAAGACACTTAATGAACTTGGTATCCAACGTAAAGTTAACCACCAATGGATTCTTTATGCCGACTACCTCGGACAGGGTTATGTTCAGTCCAAACCCGTAGATATTACTCATAATGATGGCAGCAAATCGGTAAAGTACAATACCGAGTGGACTCAGAAGGGACGACTGTTTCTCTATGAAATCTTAAAACGAAATGGTATTTTACCCTCAATCGAGCAAAGAACATAATTTAAACTTTAAGGTATGAGCTATATGAAGAGATTTGACGTAGAAGATTGGTCCGTGTGTATTCTTACTGCACTTTGGTTATTGGCAGCGCTGTTTGGTAACTATATTTACAATGGAGGACATTTCGTATGGTAAAGGACAATAAAGGTGATGTGTGGCTCACTCCGAAGGAGGCGGCACAGAAGTTAGACCTTTCAGTTGGAAGAATTTATCAGATAAAAGAACACCTAACACACCGCAAGATAGGTGCTGCAAATCAAGGCAGGGTATTCTTTCTCGATAAAACACTCGTTGAGGATTATATGAATATGTAGCTGTTTTTCTTTAGAAGTTATAAAATGTTTATGGTAATTTTAATTACACCCAGGCGTGGGTGCTTTTCAGGACAAAGATAAAACCTGTCATCCGTGAGGCTCACAGGTTTTTAATAAGGGAAAGTACGACAAACCAAGAAGGAGTCGTGTGATGCAGGTTCGACCCCTGCCTTTCCCACCATTTAGGGTCTGCCAGTTTGTCTTAAGCAGATAGCAAAGTATAGTCGGGATTAGGCACCCGGAGTCACCCTAAAAATTTGTTCTTTGACATTATGAAAAAACATGATGAACGTGGAAAAGGCCGGCGAAGCGGAGA
>CAMUVE010000012.1:0-38062 GCA_947163985.1 uncultured Prevotella sp. | reverse complement strand
TGAGTCGCTGGACAAGTTCTGCAAGAGCATCGTTGGCAAAGCCCTCCTTAACCCCGTCGTGATCCATACTGGTGAAGAGTATCTCGCCGGCTCCACGCTCTTCTGCCTCCTGTGCCCATTCGAAGAGTCCACGCTCTGTCGGCACTCTGCCGCCGTTGAAGTAGCACCGCCACGTGCCGTCGCTTTCCTGTTTGGCATCGATGGCGACGACGCATACCTGTGAGCCGAATCTCTCTGTTATTTCGTTTATAAGCTCCGGACGTCGCAGCGCTGCAGAGTTTATGCTTATCTTGTCAGCGCCAGCACTTAGCAGTCTTTCGACATCCTCTACGGTGTTTATTCCGCCACCCACAGTGAATGGGATGTTCAGTTCCTGAGCCACTCGCGTCACCATATCTGTGAACGTCTTGCGTCCTTCGTGTGATGCAGTGATATCAAGGAATACCAACTCGTCGGCACCTGCATCAGAGTATGCCTTCCCTAGAGCGACAGGATCGCCTGCGCTTCTCAGGTTTATGAAGTTGGTGCCTTTCACCGTTTCACCATTCTTCACGTCTAAACAAGGTATAATTCTCTTTGCTATCATTATTTAAACGTTATCTTTCCTTCATAAAATGCTTTTCCGAACACTACGGCAGGTATTCCTGCAGCTTCAAGAGCCTCTATGTCTTCGTTTGACGAAACTCCTCCGCTTGCTATGAGATGTATTTCGGGATATTCTGCCATTACTTTTCGATACAAGTCCATTGCTGGTCCCGAGAGTGTGCCGTCTCTTGATATTTCCGTGCAGAGTACGTTCTTTACACCTTTGTCAACATAGTATTTTAGGAATGGAAGCAACTCCTGTTGAGAGTCTTCTTTCCATCCGTTTATGCTTATCATTCCACCACGAACATCGGCTCCAAGGATAATCTTGTCAGCTCCGTATTTCTGTAGCCAACCTATGAAGCGTTCCCTGTCGGTGACAGCTACGGAACCTATTGTCACCATACTCGCTCCGGCAGCAAAGGCCTTCTCTATGTCGTCGTCAGTTTTTATTCCACCACCGAAATCAACAATGAGCTTTGTCTCGGATGTTATACGTCTTAAGACCTCGTCGTTGACAATATGTTTCGATTTTGCTCCATCAAGATCGACTATGTGCAGACGTTTAAATCCCAACTGCTCAAAACGTTGCGCTACAACGACAGGATTGTCATTGTACACAGTCTTCTGTGAATAGTCTCCCTTGGTAAGACGTACACACTGTCCGTTGATGATATCTATAGCTGGAATTAACTCTATCATAGTTCCAAGAAATTCTTTATTATCTGTTCGCCTGCCGGCCCGCTCTTTTCAGGGTGGAACTGACAAGTATAAAAATTATCTTTCTGAAGTGCTGCGGAGTAAGGCAGTATGTGGTCTGCCACAGCTACTGTTTCGTTGCACAAAGGTACATAGTAAGAATGTACGAAATACACCCAAGGCTTTTGTAATCCTCTGAACAAGTCTCCATCCTTTGGAGTAGCACTGTGTGTAAGTTCTATTTCTTGCCACCCCATACATGGTACCTTGTCTTCGTGATTCTGTGGCTGAAAACGACGTACATCAATGTCGAATACTCCAAGACAATCTACATCGCCTTCTTCAGAGTGACGACATAGAAGTTGTTGCCCTATGCATATCCCAAGTACTGGCTGACGTAGTGATTTTATTATCTCATCAAGTCCTCGTTCTCGCAGGTAGCTCATAGCGGTACTCGCTTCTCCCTGTCCGGGGAATATAACACGGTCTGCACGACGAAGCTCCTCGGCATCGTCAGTAAGCATAGGCTCAACTCCCATGCGTCTCAGTGCATTAATCACCGAATATATGTTTCCCGCATTATATTTTACAATTGCTACCATCAACTGAAGATAATTGTTTTGTTCTTATAGGTCAGGATTTTTCTCTGTATATGCTTTGATACTGCGTGTGAAAGCACTATCTTTTCAAGGTCCTTACCTTTTAACACCAATGACTCTGGAGTATCCTTGTGGGTTATACGTACTACATCCTGTTCAATTATTGGTCCTGCATCGAGTTCTGCAGTTACGTAGTGACTTGTGGCACCTATAATCTTCACACCACGTTCCCACGCTTGGTGGTACGGCTTGGCACCAACAAAGGCTGGTAGGAAGGAGTGGTGTATATTAATTATGTGATGCGGGTACTGTGCTATCATCTCATCAGAAATTATCTGCATATAACGTGCCAGCACAATGAATGTGACTTTCTTTTCACGTAACAGCTCCATTTCCGCCTTTTCTACTTCTTCCTTGTTTGAGTGGTCTTTGTTTATGCTCCACACATAGTAGGGGATGTCAAACTGCTCTGCAACATATCTTAAATCCTCGTGATTGCTGATGATACAAGGTATCTCAACTTCCCATTCTCCTGCCTTGTAACGCGCCAGAAGGTCATAAAGACAGTGGCTCATCTTAGATACGAAGATAGCCATTCTAGGCTTTTCGTCGTTAAAATACAGGTTGAATGTTATGCCGTAGCGTTTTGCATATAGCGTGGCGATATATTCGCGAATTTTATCGCGAGGAATAAGGAAACTGTCAAGTTCCCATTCTATTCGCATAAAAAACATACCATCCTGTCGATCTACGTACTGATCCAAGTAAACAATGTTTCCCTTGTTATCAGTAATAAATCGTGTTATCTCCGAAATAATACCTGGTTTATCAGGACAGTGCAAAAGCAATATTGCTGTAGGTTTCATCTTTTTTCCTTATTAAAAACGGGGCAAAGATACAAATTTTTATTTAAATAATGGTAAGAAATTCAAAATTAAATAGTAAAAAATATTATCTTTGCACCGAACATTAATAAATATTACTCACAATATGACAAGATTTTTCATATTAATTTTAGTCGCTATGATGCCTTCTCTGGCATTCTCACAAAAGTCTCTTGATGTCTTTGTAAATATGCCTGACACTCTATGTCTATATCTCGATAAGAATGCACGCCAAGCGATGGTTACCGAGGCAATTTCTAATAATGATGAGGGTATAAATAACAAATTAAACGGAGTGTCATCAATACTTTGGTTTACAAATGATTGTGCATTGATAAGACTTTCTCAATCATCAACCCTTCAGTTGCGTCTTCTTCCGACCATAGGAAGCACCTCAATAGTATGCCTTATTAATACCGTAAGTGCTCCTGCAGCAGAGAGTGTTGTTAAGTTTTATGATTCTGAATGGAACCTGCTGAAGGATAAGATTGCATTACCTGAAAATGACAAGATTTTATCATACTTTACTCATCGTCCAGACTCTATTACGGAAGAACGATATGCAGAACTTCTTACCTATATAGACCCAATTATGGTGTCGGCAGAGTTCTCTCGCGAAGAGCCAGTTGTACATTTTGACCTCTCTATGCCGATGTTGAATGCTGATGACAGAAAGCAAGTTAATGAAATAATTTTGCAAAGAAATTTTAAATGGGACGGGAAAATCTTTAATGAATATTAAATATTTTAATTTTTTTATATAGTTTTATTGCAAATTGAAAGAAAAAGCACTACTTTTGTAACGTGTTTTTCATGGTATTAGATTATTAAGGTTAACTAAAGATTGGTTGTCGTGAGACAATCAATTTTTTTTCTAACACAGAAATGAAAAAGGGAACCCGCTCCTGTGGTTCCCTTTATTTATGTTAGATAGTCCTCGGCACGCTGAAGATCCTCTGGAGTGTCGATGCCAACAGTCTCTATGTATGTTGTTCCGACACGAATGCGATATCCATTTTGTAGCCAGCGAAGTTGTTCCAGACTTTCGGCAAGTTCCAGACTGCTTTGTGGCAGACGTGTTATTTCGTGAAGAACCTGAGTTCGATATGCATATATACCGATATGTTTCAGGAATGGGTATTTACCGAGCCACTGATTGTGTTCAACTCCACGAATGAAAGGTATTACACTGCGTGAGAAATAGAGTGCAAAGCTATTATTGTCAACAACAATCTTAGGAGAGTTAGGGTTGTCAAGCAACGATATGTCGGCATCTTTGTCAAAAGGTTTGCCAAGTGTTGCTATTTGTGTCGTCGGATCGTCGAAACACTTGATAAGTGCTTCTATCTGTGAAGGATGTATGAAAGGTTCGTCACCCTGAACATTTATGATGATGTCAGCGTCGGTACCAATCTTCTGTACTGCTTCCTCAATGCGGTCTGTGCCGCTTTTGTGATTTGGCGATGTCATTACAACTCGTCCACCAAACTCCTTTACCTTATTATATATACGTTCATCGTCGGTGGCTACATAGGCTTCATCGAGAACAGTAGTTACCTGTTCATAGACACGTTGGATTACTGGTTTGCCCCCGAGTATTGCAAGAGGTTTGCCTGGGAAACGAGTGGAGGCATATCGTGCGGGAATTATTGCTATTGTTTTCATTATATTTTAGATTTTTTGTTCGATTATATTGTAATTTCTCCTGCTAATGATTTGTTCATCATACTACGGATTGTTTCAGCGTCGTCATAACGTGCCTGTAAGTGCATGAGTTTTGTTACAGCAGCTTCTACGGTGGAGTCATAACCGCTGACAACGCCGGCATCAAGGAGATGGCAGCCTGTGTCGTAGCGTGACATTTCCACTTGTCCTGAAACACATTGACTTATGTTGACAACTGTAACACCACGAAGGGTTACCTCGCTAAGAAGGCGGAGTAGCCAAGGACGTTGTGGGGCATTGCCGCTACCATAGGTTCGCATTACTATACCTCGCAATTCCGGAGCATCAATGATATGACGCACAATATTCTCTTCAACCCCGGGGAATAGTGAGAATACTATGACGTTGGAGTCGAGTCTGGTGTGTGATGTAAGTGGACGCGAAATATCGGGTGTAAGGATGTGATGATCATGAAAATGAAAGTTAACACCAGCATCACACAAATGAGGGTAGTTGAAGGAGTCAAAAGCATTGAAACCGTCAGCATTGATCTTTGTAGAGCGATTTCCGCGTAATAGTCTGCCACTGAAATAAATACATACCTCCGGGATGCGCATTGTGCCGTCATCGTTCCGGACTGTAGCCAACTCAATACTTGTTATAATGTTTTCTCTGCCATCGGTACGAAGTTGACCTATGGGTAGCTGTGAGCCTGTGAGGATGACAGGTTTAGTAAGATTCTCCAACATAAAAGACAAGGCAGAAGCGGTGTATGCCATAGTGTCGGTACCATGAAGAATGACAAAACCATCATATAACGCATAACGTTCTGTAATGATATTGACAAGTTGTGCCCACAGCTGCGGTGTCATATCACTTGAGTCTATAGGAGGTTGAAACTGATAGACGTCGATATCCACATTCAACGACTCCAATTCAGGTATACTAACAATGAGGTGTTCAAAGTCCAGAGGCTCCAGAGCTCCCGTCTTAGGGTTACGCCCCATACCTATTGTCCCGCCGGTGTATATCAATAAAACTTTGTTTTGCATAGTAATTCTTGTATGTGTATATATGTTTCGTCGAGTTAATATTGTTGGTGCAAATGTACTAATTTCTATCTAAACATTATAATTTCTCCTGTACTTTTATATTAAAAAAATTAAAAAGAAACACCTTGTTAATAGAAATACGCGTCGAAATTATTACCTTTGCAGAGATTTGAATTAAATTACTAAAACAGTCAATATTATGAAAAAATTTATGGATGAGAATTTCCTGCTTGACACAGCTACTGCGCAGGATCTCTATCACAATCATGCGGCTAAGATGCCCATCATCGACTATCACTGTCACCTGATTCCAGAAATGGTTGCTAATGACCACAAGTTTAAGAGTATTACTGAGCTTTGGCTTGGTGGTGACCACTATAAATGGCGTGCAATGCGTACTAACGGCGTTGAAGAACGTTATTGTACAGGCAAGGACACCACTGACTGGGAAAAGTTTGAGAAGTGGGCAGAAACGGTACCATATACTTTCCGCAACCCACTATATCACTGGACACACCTTGAGTTGAAGACTGCCTTCGGTATTGAAAAACAACTGTCACCAAAAACAGCACGAGAGATTTTCGACGAGTGTAACGAAAAACTCAACCAGCCAGGATATACAGCACGTGGATTTATGCGTCGCTACAACGTAGAGACAGTCTGTACAACAGACGACCCCGTTGACGACCTGCACAACCATATTGAATATGCACGAAACAAGGCAAAGGATGACCCACGAATGATTCCTGCATGGCGTCCTGACAAGGCTATGAACATTGAAAAGCCAGAGTATGCTGACTATGTAAATCAACTCGGCGAGGTTGCTGGTGTTACTATCAACAACTTTAAGGACATGATGGATGCTCTTCAGAAGCGTCATGATTTCTTCCATGCTCAAGGTAGCCGTCTGTCAGATCATGGTATTGAAGAGTTCTATGATGAACCTTATACAGACAGTCAGATAGAGACAATCTTTGAGAAAGCTATGCGCAAGCAGGCTCTTTCAAATCTGGAGATTCGTCAGTACAAGCACTGCTTCCTGAAACTTTGCGCAGAAATGGACAACGACGCAGGATGGACACAGCAGTTCCACTATGGAGCTATTCGTGATAATAATACTCTCATGTATAACAAGCTTGGCGCTGATACAGGTTTCGACTCTATCGGTGAGTTCACCACAGCAAAAGCTATGAGTCACTTCCTCAACGAGTTGAATATGGAAGGAAAGCTCACACGTACTATCTTATATACGCTGAATCCATGTGCTAATGAAGTTATCGCAACAATGCTTGGAAACTTCCAGGATGGTTCTTGTCCTGGTAAGATTCAGTTCGGTTCAGGATGGTGGTTCAATGATCAGCTGGATGGTATGGAGCGCCAGATGAACGCTCTCTCAGTACTTGGACTGCTGAGCAGATTTGTTGGTATGCTCACCGACTCTCGTTCGTTCTTGAGCTATCCACGTCATGAGTATTTCCGTCGTCTGCTGTGTAACCTCATCGGTAATGATGTGGAGCGCGGACTTATTCCTGACGACAAGGAAAGTCTTTACAGAATGGTTGAGGACATCAGTTATAACAACGCTAAGAATTATTTCAGGTTCTAATAATATAAATCCCGGTGACAAAAAATCATCGGGATTTTTTATAATATCAAAAAAATATTTGTTTGTCTAATTTATTTTTAATACCTTTGCAACGTTTTTTAAAGGAATTCATTAAAAAGTAATATGAAGAAAATATTTTATCCATTCGTTGCTGTTGCAATAGTAGTGATGCTTGGCAGTTGCGCAAGCACAAAGAAGGTTGCTTATTTCCAAAATGTTAATGAGGTTAGTCTCGCCGAGTCAAAAGGCTTGTATGATGCACGCATCATGCCAAAAGATATGTTGACAATTACAGTTTCAACAACTGATCCAAAGGCAGCAATACCTTTTAACTTGTCTATATCTAACACTCTTAACAGTACTGGAAACCTAAATACAGGAGGTGTTACACTTCAGACATACCTTGTTGACAATAATGGCAATATTAACTACCCTGTAATAGGAATGGTTAACGTTTCCGGAATGACAGTACGTCAGTGCGAGGAATTTATTACCGCAAAGATTAAACCTTACATGGCTGACACTGAAAGACCTGTTGTAACAGTTAGAATGTCAAGTTTCAGAATCTCTGTTATGGGCGAGGTAAATCACCCCGGAACGTTCTCTGTATCTACAGAAAAGATCAGTATCCTTGAGGCCTTAGCTCAGGCAGGTGACTTGTCAATATATGGCAAACGTGACAATGTGATGCTTATCCGCGAGGATGCTACAGGTGAGAAAAGTGTTCACATATTGAACCTTAATGATGCAAACATTATCAATTCTCCATACTATTACTTGCAGCAGAACGACATTGTATATGTTGAGCCCAATAAGGTGAAGGCACAGAATGCAAGTATCGGTCAGGTAACAACACTTACAATGTCTGCAGTGGGAGTCCTCGTTTCTGTAGCATCACTGGTTGTTAATATTCTAAGAAAATAAAACTATATGTGTGGTATTGTTGGCTATATAGGTAAAAAAGACGCTTATCCTATCCTTATAAAAGGTCTTAAGCGTTTGGAGTATCGTGGTTATGACAGTGCTGGAGTAGCACTTATTAACCAGAAGAATGATCTCAGTGTTTATAAGACTAAGGGAAAGGTAAGCGACCTTGAAGACTATTGCGTCGACAAAGACGTAAGTGGATGTGTTGGCATAGCTCACACTCGTTGGGCAACACACGGAGAGCCATCAACAGTTAATGCACATCCTCACTATTCAGAGTCAAAGAACCTTGCTATTATACACAATGGTATTATAGAGAACTACGCTGATCTGAAGAAGAATCTTCATGCAAAAGGTGTGGAGTTCAGTAGTGATACTGACACAGAAGTATTAGTCCAGTTCGTAGAATATATACAGAATCGTAAAGGATTGGATCTTCTGACAGCTGTTCAATTGGCGCTGCACGAAGTTATTGGCGCTTATGCAATAGCTATCGTTGACAAGCGTAATCCTGACACTATAATAGCAGCACGCAAGCAAAGTCCGCTGGTTGTCGGTGTTGGTGATGGAGAATTCTTCTTGGGTTCCGACGCAAGTCCTATAATAGAATATACCGATCAGATGGTTTACCTGGAAGACGGTAATATTGCTGTTATGAAACTTGGTGAAGAGCTGAAAGTAGTTAGTATCCTTAACAGAAAATTGTCACCGGAGATAAAGACTGTTGACTTAAACCTCGGACAAATTGAGAAGGGCGGTTATCCGCACTTCATGTTAAAAGAGATTTTTGAACAGCCAGAATGTCTTACTAACTGCATGCGCGGAAGAATAAATGTTGACACAAACAACGTTACTCTTAGTGCTGTTATTGACCACAAACAGGCTCTGCTAAACGCCAAACGTGTCGTTATTGTAGCTTGTGGCACATCATGGCATGCTGGTCTTATAGGCAAACAGGTAATTGAGAATCTTTGTAGAATACCAGTTGAGGTTGAATATGCTTCGGAATTTCGCTATCGAAATCCTGTCGTAACGTCTGATGATGTCGTAATAGCTATATCTCAGAGTGGCGAGACAGCGGATACACTTGCAGCGGTAGAGTTGGCCAAAGAAAAAGGAGCATTCATATATGGAATATGTAACGCTATCGGTTCAAGCATACCAAGAGCAACAAATACCGGAAGTTATATTCATGTAGGACCAGAGATTGGTGTCGCTTCAACAAAAGCATTTACAGGACAGGTTACAGTGTTGACGATGCTTGCCTTAGCACTCGCAAAAGAAAAGGGTTCTATCTCTCATGAGGAATATGTATCAATAGTAAAGGAACTGGCACAAATACCAGAAAAGATTCGTGAAGTTCTTAATGTTAACTCAAGAGTTGAAGATCTTGCAAGAACTTTCACGTATGCACGAAACTTCCTTTATCTTGGACGAGGATTCAGCTACCCTGTTGCCCTTGAAGGTGCTTTGAAGTTAAAAGAGATAAGTTACATACATGCTGAAGGCTATCCTGCAGCAGAGATGAAACATGGTCCGATAGCACTTATCGATTCTGATATGCCTGTTGTGGTTATAGCAACACATAATAATATGTATGAGAAAGTGTTGTCAAACATTCAGGAAATAAAAGCTCGAAAAGGACGAGTTATTGCTATTGTTAGTAAAGGTGATGACACCATAAGCCGAATTGCCGATGAAGTTATTGAGCTACCTAAGACGCTTGAGTGTTTGGAACCTTTGATAGCTACCATCCCGTTGCAGTTGTTGGCTTATCACGTCGCAGTCTGCAAAGGAAAGAATGTTGACCAACCAAGAAACCTTGCTAAATCGGTAACTGTCGAATAACCTCGACGTTACCGATTTTTGCTAATATATATAAATGTATAAAAACTGAAAATATAAAATAACTAAGAAGTGGAGCAACTGAAACATGAATGTGGTGTTGCAATGATAAGATTGCTTAAACCATTAGATTATTACAAAGCAAAGTACGGCACGTGGGCTTATGGGCTAAATAAACTCTATCTGATGATGGAAAAGCAGCATAACCGCGGGCAGGAAGGTGCTGGTATTGCAAGTGTAAAGCTGAATACAACACCAGGAAAGGAATATATGTTTCGTGAACGCGCAGAAGGAAAAGATGCGATTACGGAAATCTTTTCTAAAGTTAATGAAGACTTTGCCGGAGATATTTACATGGGACACCTGAGATATTCTACAACCGGAAAAAGCGGTTTGAGTTATGTTCATCCATTTCTTAGAAGAAATAACTGGAAAGCAAAAAACCTTTGTCTTTGTGGAAACTTTAACATGACAAATATTGATGAGATATTTGATAAAATTGCTTCACAAGGACAATATCCACGAATATATAGTGACAGTTATATTACGCTGGAGCTGATGGGACACAGACTTGACAGGGAGGTAGAACGCAATTTCGTTGAGGCTAAAGAACTTGGACTTGAGGGAACGGATATAACAAACTATATAGACGCCCATGTCCAAATGAGTAATGTATTAGAGACAACCATGCAGTACTTCGACGGAGGATACGTAATGTGTGGAATGACAGGAAGTGGCGAAATGTTCTCTATGCGTGATCCCTGGGGAATACGTCCCGCATTCTATTATCAAAATGAAGAAATGGTTGTATTAGCAAGTGAACGTCCTGTATTACAAACAACGTTTGACTTGGAATGCGAAGATATAGAGGAGTTGCCTGCAGGATGTGCATTGATAGTTAATAGGGCAGGAGAGTGCTCTCTAAAACAAATAATAGAACAAAAGGGTGATTCCAAATGCTCCTTTGAAAGAATATATTTTAGTAGAGGTTCGGACAGAGATATTTACAAAGAACGTAAGAAACTTGGAGAACAACTTACGAAACCAATTCTTAAAGCTATAAATGGTGATGTTGAGAATACCGTGTTTTCGTTCATCCCAAATACTGCAGAAGTTGCTTTCTATGGAATGTTGAATGGGTTCAAGAGATATCTTAACGAACAAAAAATCCGCAAGATATCATCTATGGATCATGTGCCGACAAAAGAAGAACTTGAGAACATACTACACACTTACGTGCGTTCTGAGAAGGTAGCATGGAAGGATATCAAACTGCGTACATTCATTACTGAAGGAAACTCTCGAAACGATCTTGCAAGTCATGTGTACGACATAACTTATGAAAGTGTTGTACCACATAAGGATAATCTTGTTATAATTGACGATAGTATAGTAAGAGGAACCACTCTTAAGGAGAGCATATTTAAAATACTAGATCGATTAAAATTAAAAAAGATAGTGATGGTTAGCTCTTCACCACAGATAAGATACCCAGACTATTACGGTATTGATATGGCACGCTTGGAGGAGTTTTGTGCTTTCCGTGCGACTATCGAACTTCTCAAGGAACGTGGTATGCATAAGCTCATTGATGCTACCTATCATGCATGTAAGAGCGAGTTAACAAAGCCTAAGGAACAGATGAAAAACTGTGTTCGAGAAATTTACAAGCCTTTTACCATAGAGGAAATTAACGGTAAAATAGTGGAAATACTACGTCCTGCAGGAATGAAAACACCTGTAGAGATAGTCTTTCAGTCGATAGAAGGACTCCATGAGGCGTGTCCCGAACATAAGGGTGACTGGTATTTCACAGGAAAGTATCCTACTCCGGGAGGAATTAAACTGGTTAATCAGGCTTATGTGAATTATATTGAGAATGTTTATCAAAACGAGACAAAATTTTAAATTATATATGAGAAAAGTTACATTACTTCTTGATGACGGTACAGCTTTCCACGGGAAATCTTTTGGATATGAGAAACCTGTAGCTGGTGAAGTTGTATTCAACACTGCAATGATGGGATACCCTGAGTCACTAACGGACCCTTCGTATGCTGGACAGTTAATGACTCTAACTTATCCTCTTGTCGGAAACTATGGAGTTCCACCTTTTACGATGGAACCGAACGGCCTTGCAACATTCATGGAAAGTGATAAAATCTATGCATCTGCAATAATCGTTAGCGACTACAGCGAGGAATATAGTCATTGGAATGCAGTAGAAAGTCTTGGCGACTGGCTGAAAAGAGAGCATGTTCCTGGAATAACAGGTATAGACACTCGTCAGTTGACAAAGGTTCTTCGTGAACAAGGAGTAATGATGGGAAAGATAATTTTCGATGATGAACCAAATAATATTCCCGAGGCTTCATACGAGGGAGTTAACTGGGTAGATAAAGTTTCATGTAAAGAGATTATCAAATATAATGAGGGAGCAGGAAAACGTGTCGTTCTTGTAGATTGTGGTGTAAAGCACAACATTATTCGTTGTCTTATAAATAGAGGTGTTGAGGTTATCAGAGTTCCGTGGAATTATGACTACACCTCGATGGACTTTGATGGTTTGTTCTTAGCAAATGGTCCTGGCGATCCAGACATGTGTGAGGACGCTGTAACTGTTCTTCGAAAATATATGAACTCAAGTCGAAAACCGATATGTGGTATATGTATGGGTAACCAACTCCTGGCAAAGGCTGCGGGTGCGACAATTTACAAGTTGAAATATGGACATCGTTCGCATAATCAGCCTGTTCGCGAAGTAGGCACAGACCATTGTTATATAACAAGTCAGAATCACGGATATGCTGTAGATGCCACAAAACTTGGAAAAGACTGGAGTGAACTTTTTGTAAACATGAATGATGGCTCTAATGAAGGAATACATCACAATGTGAATCCGTGGTTTAGTAGCCAGTTCCACCCAGAGGCATGTAGTGGTCCTGTTGACACAGAATTTATGTTTGACCGTTTTATTAAGGCATTATGAAAAAAGACAATATAAAGAAAGTGCTGCTCCTCGGTTCTGGAGCATTAAAAATTGGTGAGGCAGGAGAATTTGACTATAGTGGTTCTCAAGCACTTAAGGCTTTACGTGAAGAAGGTGTTGAAACGGTACTCATCAATCCTAATATCGCAACAGTACAAACGTCAGAGGGTGTTGCCGATCAGATTTACTATTTGCCTGTACAGCCGTATTTCGTAGAACGAGTAATCCAGAAAGAACGTCCTGATGGAATTCTTCTTTCTTTTGGAGGCCAGACAGCTTTAAACTGTGGCGTCGAACTATACAAGAACGGTATTTTAGAGAAATATGGTGTTGAAGTACTTGGAACTCCTGTCCAGGCAATTATCGACACAGAGGATCGTGAGTTATTTGTTAAGAAACTCGACGAGATAGATGTAAAAACCATAAAGAGTGAAGCATGTGAAACAATAGAACAGGCCCGTAATGCAGCAAAACAGCTGGGCTATCCTGTCATCATCCGTGCTGCATACGCTTTGGGCGGACTTGGAAGTGGTTTTTGTGACAATGAAGAAGAGCTTAACAAACTTGCAGAAAAAGCTTTCTCATTTTCTCCTCAGGTGCTTGTAGAAAAGTCTTTAAAAGGTTGGAAAGAGATAGAATACGAAGTTGTTCGCGACAGGTACGATAACTGTATTACTGTTTGTAATATGGAGAACTTTGACCCACTCGGAATACATACCGGCGAGTCAATAGTAATTGCTCCTTCACAAACTCTTACCAATTCAGAGTATCACAAACTTCGTGCACTTGCTATTAAGATTATACGTCATATTGGTATCGTTGGTGAGTGTAATGTACAGTATGCTTTTGACCCTGTAAGTGAGGACTATCGTGTTATAGAGGTAAATGCTCGTCTGTCACGTTCCTCAGCACTTGCTTCTAAAGCGACAGGATACCCTCTTGCATTCGTAGCAGCAAAACTCGGAATGGGTTATGGTTTATTTGAGCTAAAAAATTCTGTAACAAAAGAAACGAGTGCATTCTTTGAACCAGCTCTTGACTATGTAGTATGTAAGATTCCTCGTTGGGATCTGTCAAAATTCCGTGGAGTTGACAGGGAACTGGGTTCTTCAATGAAATCTGTAGGCGAGGTAATGGCTATTGGACGAACATTTGAAGAGGCAATACAGAAAGGTCTTCGAATGATTGGACAGGGAATGCATGGTTTCGTAGAGAATAAAGAACTTGAAATACCCGATATTGATGCTGCGCTGAAAGAGCCTACCGACAAGCGTATCTTCATTATTTCAAAGGCGATGCACCATCCTCAATATACTATTGAGCGTATTCATGAATTGACCAAAATAGACAAATGGTTCCTTCAAAAACTGAAGAATATTATCGATGTCGATGAACGACTGAAGAAGTGTGCCACAACGACAGATTTAATGAGTATTGATGGATTTGCAGAATTGTTACTTGAAGCAAAAATATATGGTTTCACTGATTTCCAGATAGCTCGTGCTGTAGGCTTGGAAGAACGTTCTAAGAATATGGCTAAAGCAGGACTTGAGATCCGTTCTATTCGCAAGCAACTTGGAATACTTCCTGTTGTGAAACAGATTGATACCCTTGCTGCAGAATATCCTGCACAAACAAACTATCTGTATGTAACATATTCGGGAATAGCACACGACATCAGTTTCGTTGATGACAAGAAATCTGTAATAGTTCTTGGCTCGGGAGCATATAGAATTGGTTCGTCAGTAGAGTTCGACTGGTGCGGCGTTCAGGCTCTAAACACTATTCGTAAGGAAGGATATCGTTCCGTAATGATAAATTATAATCCAGAAACGGTATCTACAGATTACGATATGTGTGACAGGTTATACTTCGACGAGCTCACCTTTGAGCGCGTTATGGATATAATAGAATTAGAACAGCCGCACGGAGTAATTGTTTCTACAGGCGGACAGATTCCTAACAATCTCGCTGTAAGACTTGATGAACAGAAAGTGCCAATCTTGGGAACAAGTGCTCAGGATATTGATGGCGCTGAGGACCGCGCAAAGTTCTCAAGCATGTTGGGACGTAATGGTATTGACCAGCCTGCGTGGAGTGCACTTACGTCAATGGATGATATTCATAAGTTTATCGATCAGGTAGGCTTCCCTGTTTTGGTGCGTCCATCATACGTTCTCTCTGGTGCTGCCATGAATGTATGTTCTAATATGGAAGAGTTGGAACGTTTCCTTCAGTTGGCAGCCAATGTAAGTGAAGACCACCCCGTTGTAGTAAGTCAGTTTATAGAACATGCAAAAGAGGTTGAGATGGACGCCGTTGCTCGCAATGGTGAGATAATTGCCTATGCAATCAGTGAGCACATAGAGTTTGCCGGAGTCCATTCTGGTGACGCAACTATTCAGTTCCCACCTCAGAAACTTTATGTCGAGACGGTTCGCAGAATAAAGATTATCAGCAGAAAAATTGCCGAAGAACTTCACATCAGCGGTCCATTCAACATTCAGTTCCTTGCCAAGGAAAACGATATTAAAGTTATTGAGTGTAATCTTCGTGCATCACGTTCTTTCCCCTTCGTATCAAAGGTGTTGAAAATAAACCTTATTGAGCTGGCTACGAAAATAATGCTTGGCTTACCCGTTGAAAAGCCTCATAAGAATCTGTTTGACCTTGACTATGTCGGTATTAAGGCTTCCCAGTTCTCTTTCAACCGTTTGCAGAAGGCCGACCCCGTTCTTGGTGTTGATATGGCTTCAACAGGCGAGGTGGGATGTCTTGGTGACGATACAAATACAGCACTTCTTAAGTCAATGCTTTCTGTTGGTCATCGTATTCCGAAGAAACGCATACTTCTATCCACTGGTTCTGCAAAACAAAAAGCAGAAATGCTGGATGCGGCACGACAACTTGTAGATAACGGCTATGAGTTGTATGCAACAGGAGGAACAAGTCGTTATCTCGCAGATAATGGAATAAAGAACACTCTCGTATATTGGCCATCAGAGCCAGAATCAAAGCCTCAGGCCCTTGATATGCTTCATAATCATGAGATTGATATGGTAGTGAATATTCCAAAAGACCTTAGTGCACACGAACTTACTAATGGATATAAGATTCGTCGTGCAGCTATTGACCTTAATGTTCCACTAATTACCAACAGTCGTCTTGCATCTGCATTTATAAATGCATTTTGTAAAGTGAAACTTGACGATATAGACATTAAAGCGTGGGGAGAATATTGACATGAAGACAGCAATTGTTATTCTTAATTGGAATGGCAGGAAGATGCTTGAGGAGTATCTTCCTACAGTCCTGGAGTATTCCATTGATAATGCTGAGGTAATTATTGCTGATAATGCTTCTACCGATGACTCCCTACAATGGTTAGGTGATAACTATCCAAAAGTCCGAACAATAGTCCTCAATCAAAATTTCGGATTTGCAGAAGGTTATAACAAAGCTCTTGCTCAGATAGATTCAGAATATTATATCCTTTTAAATAGTGATGTCAAAGTAACTCCTCATTGGCTTGTACCGCTTACAGAATATATGGATTCACATCAGGAAGTTGCAGCATGTCAACCTAAGCTTCTTTCTGTTGTTAATAACAATTCTTTTGAATATGCTGGAGCATGTGGCGGTTTCATTGATAAATATGGATATCCTTTCTGCAGAGGAAGAATATTCGAATCCATCGAACAAGACGAGGGACAGTACGATACACCAAAAGAAGTGTTGTGGGCAACAGGAGCTTGTCTTATGATTCGTTCAAAAGATTATTGGAAAGTTGGAGGGTTAGATGCTCGCTATTTTGCTCATAATGAAGAAATTGACCTATGCTGGAGATTGCGCCTTTACGGCAGGAAGATAGTATGTCTCCCTGGCAGTAAGGTATATCATCTTGGTGGTGGAACACTACCGAAAGGTAATCCTCGGAAGACATATCTTAATTTCAGAAATAACCTGTTGATGCTTTACAAGTGTCTTCCTGACGGTGAACTTTGTCATGTTATGAGGGTTCGCAAAGTGTTGGACTATGTCGCTGCTTTCCAGACACTTGTGTTTAATGCTAATGTAGGTGATTTCAAGGCAATCTTTCGTGCTCGTCGTGATTTCCACAAGATGAAAACTCTTTTTAAGGCTGACCGTGAGAAGTTACAATCAGAACGATTATTAGCTCGTGTACCGGAAAGATATGATTTCAGTATTCTTTGGAAATACTATATTAAACGAATTCATCGCTATTCAGAGCTTTTCAGTTAAAGCAAAGTTGCTTGTAAGGACAGATAGTACAGCTTTTCCTGTCGTCAGTAGGAATAAATGATATAGATGTGTCAAACAATTCTTCAAGCAGCTTTGTTATTTCTTCTGTAAATTGCGCCTCAAATTCCTTTATATCACTTATCTTTTCCTTGTTAATACACAGTGTCGGGTCATATTTCTCACCAGCGGTGTGTTGTATAAACAATAGTGCCGGTATGACAGGTAAACCATCTTTGTTCCATTTGTCACTATTGCGAACCATCAAAGAATAAAGCATGGTCTGCAGATAGTAGTCAGAGTGTTTCTCACCAATCATTTTTTGCGAGAATATTTCGTTAATATCGACAATATTGTTCTTAAAAGCCTTTGAACCAGTCTTATAGTCAACGACTCTAATTTTTATTTCACCAGTTTCTGTATCTGTGATTTTATCAAGTCTGTCGATGAATCCGCCTATATTTATCTCTTTGCTTCCGTTTGATGTCTTAATTGTTATCTTTTTATTTACTTTTTGTTCTGTACCTATGATTTTAAAAGGAACAAGTTTCTTGTCAATTTCTATAAGTCTATGAATATAGTGAATGATAACTTCTCTGTTGATTGTCTGGATACCGTTCAACTGCGGCATCTCGGCTGCATTATCAAAGAGTTCTTCTCTTATAGCTTTATCAACAGAAAGTACTATTAACTCAGGATGTTTGTCCAGAAGCTCCAAATCATTATTTGTAAAATAATCATGATTTACACGTGTTTTTAGATCTTCGTAAACAAGCTGCGAGGCTCTATGGAATATGTTTCCAAAACTTCTATTGTCAATAGTGCCTTCTTCGTCATCCTCTAACTCGTCAAGTCCTAAGATGTCGCGATAGTAGAATTGTAATGGACATCTTAGATATCTGTTTATGGAAGTAGGATAGATGCTACTAATTTTGTTTAGCGCTACTTCTATATTCTTATCCTTTATAATTGTTTTTGGCAGTTTAAGGTTTTGTTCTTGTCCTGCAAATAGAGCTTTCTGTTTGATGTCATGATTACTTTCCACTAACAATTGTAGCATAAATCGGCTCATCTCTCCAGTATGTCCATCCTCTGTAGAGTTATTATACAATATTGTAATATCTTTTGCCCGTTGCAATAATCTGTGAAAATAATAAGAGTAAATGGATGTTTTATGTTCTACTGTAGTGAGCTCGAATGCTTTTCTTATTGAGTGAGGAATAAACGACGAGTCGTTAAGTCCTTTAGGCATATTTCCTTCGTTACATGAGAGTAATATGACGTGGTCAAAGTCCAGATTTCTGGTTTCAAGAACTCCCATAATCTGAATACCTTTTATCGGTTCTCCATGATATGGAATTGTTGTAGCTCCAATTATCTGACTCACAAGCCTTTGCAGTGTTATGTTGTCCACTTTAAGGTCGTCGTCATCAATGAGCTTATCAATTCTATTAAGTAGGGTATATGCCCTGAATAACGCTTCTGCCTCAAATTGTTTTTTAGTATCAGACTCTTCATTTGTAACATTTTCTCTGCTATCCAGAATACTCTTTATTATTTCTTTGACACTTTTATCCTTTAATCCTTGAATTATTGTTGTAGCCACAGGAGCCTGTTTTAGAGGGAAACCTGTAGTGATGTTTACATCCTTAATGTTTTCAGGTAAACAATGAACAATCGTTGTCAGCAACGATTCGTCACACATTACAATAGCAGTCTTGCGTCCATCGTTAGCTCTATTGTTCTCGTTAATCCATTGCGCAATATATCTCGCTTGCAAGTCCTCAGTATGTGAACTAATGTAGGTTATATTTTTTTGTTTTACAAGGTTCGAATAAATATCTTCATCTCTGTTATTCAGCTCGTTGGGGAATTTTTCGAGATATTCTTTTATAAAGTGTCCGGCTTCGTTGTCATCCATATAATAACTGTCGAAATCCCAGTAGAACATAGCTTTATTTTCTTTTTCAAGTATTGAAAACAGTTTTTGTTCTACCTTTTGGAGCATATTAAATCCGATGAAAACGTATTTTTTGTAGGGTAGGGAGAAGTTCTCTTTATTAGCTACCTCTCTATACAGCATACCCTCATAGGCTATGTTCTGCTTATTTAATCTATCTTTGTAATCATTATAAATTTCCTCAAACCTACTCCATAGCTGAAGGAAGCGTTGACGCAGTTCACTCTCGTGTTCCTCGTTAAATGTTGAGAAGAACGATTTTAATGCTTTCCTCTGGTTGTCAGACAGATAATCCACATCGTCTAATTCGTGAAGGTTGCTGATATTGCTAAATACCTGTTTGGCATCAGCCATATTTTTATCGATATCATCGAAGTCAGAAAGCAGCAATTGTCCCCACGAGAAGAAATGATCAAGGGTTTCATTTATACCGGTAATCTTAACAAAACTTTTATGTAAGTCGCATATAAGTTTTATCTGATCGCCGACAGCCAACGTTGATTGCTGTCTAAACAGGTCGCTAATGGTAATATATGCAGGACTCCATATAGGTTTCTGGGCTTTACGTGCAAGATACTCGTTGAGAAATAGGGCAGCACGTTTGTTAGGAAAAACTATAGCAACGTCGGCAAGGTTCGTGCCAAACTTGTTGAGTAAGTCTTCTGCTACACTTTCAAGAAATGTTTTCATTGTTTAACCTCCTCAATTTTATTTGCGTAAACGTACCATAGAAATCCTTCCACGCAAGGCATTCCCATATCTCTTAACAGCTGCATATACGACTTTATTTGATTATAATATTCTTCATGAGGCTTTCCGAATTTAAAATCAACGACAATTGTCTTCTCTCCATCAGTCATAACTCTATCCGGACGTCTTTCTATGACCTCTCCGTCGGCATTAACAGAAAGGATAGTACATTCGTTGAAGAGTCGCCACTTCGGACTAAACCACTCCTTTACCTGCGTTGTTTCCAGTCGTTTGCTAAGCATTTTTCTCAGGTGTTCAACACTTATGTCGTCGTTATATAGGATGCCTTCGAACTCCATTTCTTGTATAACCTTCGGAATGTCGTCAAGAGTTCGTATATTTGAAAATATATTGTGTAATACTGTACCCAGTTTAATATACATATTTTTCTCATCCTCGTTTTCTCCAACGATGAATTCTCTACTTTTATTACTTTGTCTGAATTCAGCCGGAACATTGAAGGAGTCAATCCTTGTAGGTATCAGCAATACATTCTTTTCTTCTTCCTTACTGTCATATGCACAAACGTCATCGCCTACTTCGTACTCAACGTCACCTATTACTTGCTCAATGATTGTACTTCTTGTGCCCGAAGAGTTTGATTTTCCTATGACAAAAAGATTCTTACAAGCCCTGGTAAATGCTACATATAGTAGATTAAGGTTGTCTACGCAGTTTTGTAGATGTTCTCGTTTATAGTCCTCGCTGTATATTGTTTCCATCAGCTTGCTGCTATAGTCCACCGGTACCACTGGCAATTCATTGAAAGGAGCCTCCTTTGGCTTGCACCACAAGATGTTTGAATGTTCAAGTTTCCAATCACAGTATGGAATAATGACGCTATGAAATTCCAGTCCTTTTGATTTATGTATAGACAGTAGTCTTATACCATCCGTTTCGTCGCTTTGAATGGTTTTCTTACATATATGTTCATTCCACTCTCTTAAGAACAGATGCAGATTAGAGCCAAAGTCGTCAATGAATTTCGTTAGTTGATCGAAAAAAGTGCTAACATAAGCGCTTTGTTCCTTCATATCTGCGATATTGAAGTCCTGGCATATTTTCTCTACCATTTCCTTTAATGGCAACGTTTTATATGAGTTTACATCGACATCTTCTTTTCCGCACACCTTATTTATAAAGGCGAGTGTCAACAAGTCATTATGCGAATAAACCAGTTTTAGAACGGCTATAATAATATTTACCGCCAACGAAGAATCAAGTCGGAAAGCCTCATCGCTTACAAGTTTAAGCTCTGGGTGATTTCGCATAAAGTAATCAGCAATAACAGGAATATTCTTATTCGCTCTGAGCAGAATGGCAATATCTTTCTGTTGTACTCCCGCCTGCAGTAGTCTTATGACAGCCGTTTCCGTGGACTTCATCATGTTTTCATCATAATCTTCGTCCGACAGCAGTTCTATCTTGACATATCCGTTTTCCTTTTTATCATTTGGCACCTCCTGTTCAACGTCATAATAAGCTCTCTTCAACTGTTCTGCCTCCTCAGGATTAATACCTGTCTCATTGGCATATTCTATCTCTGATGCTTTCTTGAAGAACCAGTTGTTGAAGTCTATGATGTTTTTCTCACTTCTGTAGTTAGTATGTAACGAACGTACCTTTACAATTCCCGGGTCAAAATTCTGTTCTATGTCATTAAGGAGTCTCCAGTCTCCATTACGCCAGCGATATATACTCTGTTTCACGTCGCCAACGATAAGGTTTCTTGAGTTTTTATGACTCAGGATCTCCATAAGCAAGACTTTGAAGTTGTTCCACTGTATAACACTTGTATCCTGGAATTCATCAATCATGATGTGTTCCAGTTGTGTACCTATTTTCTCGAAAATAAAGGGGCTATCGCTATCGTCAATAAGGTCGTGTAACAATTTCTGCGTATCGCTAAGCAAAAATCTGTTTGCGTCCTCGTTCATGCTACGCACCTTATTTTCTATATATGCAAGTAGTCGTAACTTGTTAAGATGCTGAAGTGTTTTATTTGCTGATTCCATCAGCATCCATTGTTTACCTCTTTCATTTTCAGCATTTTTAAGCAGCGGCATCAGTTGTGCCTTAACAATGCCTAATATGTTATATCTGTCAGGATGCGACTTGGCAACCCATGCCTCAGCATCGTCCAAGTGCTTTTCTAAAGTTTTATTCCAACAGTCTTTTTCACTGAACTTGCTGCATTGGAGTTTTCTAAAATAGCTTACAATCCCTTTGTTCTTGCCAGAAAGGTCTTCGGCTGTTAAACCGCTCTGCTCCAGAATTCCAAAGAATGACTTCGCATACATTCCCATTCTTTCCTCAGCCTCTTGTCGGATAGTCCTTATGTTTTTTGTATATCTTTCAAAGAAACCTTTCTCGCCAAGTTTCTGGTTAAGAATCTCACTTTCCTCCTTGTAAGTATCTTCAAAGATTGTTTTTCCGAAGTTCTTTATCTGTCCGAAGACGTTCCACGATTTGTCGTCCTGAATATTTTCCGTAATATAGCTGATAATCCATTTTAGTACTTTATCCTCAGGTTTTAGTTCTGCCGTCATCTCATCGACAGCCTGTTCCATTATCTGCTTATCGTTTAGCTCTACTCTCAGATTAGCTGTAAGGTCTAGTTCTCTTGCAAGGTTTCTCAGTACATTCTGGAAGAAAGCATCAATCGTTCCGACTCTAAAATAGCTATAGTTGTGTACCAGTTCATGTAGAGCGCGTGTTGCTTGTTCGCTTGCCTTTTCTCTACTTATATCAAGACTTTCGCATACATTTTTTATGTAACTTTCCGACGATGGTAGCTGTTTGCTTATTCCGTAGAGTTGCCACAGTATTCGTTGTTTCATTTCTTCCGTAGCCTTGTTGGTAAATGTTACGGCGAGAATATTTCTGTATGCAAGTGGATTCTCAATCAGCAACTTTATGTATTCCGTTGCCAATGTGAAAGTTTTTCCGCTTCCTGCACTTGCTTTATAGACTGTAAGATTTACCATCTGCTGAAGAGTTCAAGTTCAAAACGCACACCCATTCCGTAATATTTATATGTTCTGAATGCAGTAAAGAAACCTGCCGAAAACAGTCTGTTCTTAAAACCATAGCCCCATTCCGTATATGGTGTTATTTTTTCCACCGACAGCGCATTAACATACAGACGTTCCATTTCGACGAATTTCCCTACGAAAGGAACTCTTGAGGCTATCAGCATAGGTGTTTCCCATGTTACATTCCCTCTTACATAGTAGTTTGAGGCGTTGTACCAGTTAGCGTCAAGCATCTTGAAATCACCCGTCCAGTTGTCATTCCATCCTCCGGGGATATTGTTCTGCGAGAAGTTGGTATAGTCAAGGAAGTAAGAGTCTTTGCCTTTTACGGTATAGAATCCCACGCCGCCCCGAAGTTGGAGACATCTCATTCTCTTCAGTTCCTTCCTCCATACGGCGTCAATTTCCGTCCTGTCGTAGCTGAAGTCGGAACCCAGGAAGTATTTTATACTTGCTTCAATTTCAGCGGTGACGCATAGGTTCGTATGTCCCAGTGGTCGCCACTGAACACCCAGACGTGGGGCAGTGGAGTAGAATACATATGGTTTTCCCGCACGGATAAATCCTCCAGGGTTTACGGCGCTACGGCGGTGGTATGTAATACCTGGTCTGAGGCTCCATTTCTTGTGGACGTCATAATTAGTGTTCAAATCAAGGCGGAAGTCCTTAAAGTAGTTCAAGTCCATCTTGTCCCAGTTGATATTTTCAACTTTCTCACCTTTTATTGCATCAAGAATATCAGAGTTTGTTATTCTGTTACCGTTACCCACAACGAACTCTACATATCCGTTCTTGCGTAGGTTGTATGTAAAACGCAGTGGGATAGAGTAGTACACAAGTTTCTGTTTAAAAGAATATCCGCCGTTAGCGTATAGAGAAATCATTGAGTTCTCGGAGAAGTCGTAGTCCGCGTTTACAGCCATACGATAGTATAGTCCTCTCTGGCTGCTATATCCGAAATACAGCGGATTGATAAGCGGTGATATGTTGAAATTTCCCCGTTTCTTCGGTCCGAAGCTGGTTCCCGTCTGGAACACCAGACTTTCGCCAACCTTCCTTAGTGACTTAAAGAATTTATCTTCTTTCTCTGGTCTCTGTTCTTTTTTCAGGTCATTATTATTTTCTATTTTATTGAATTCATCGTATATATTCCGGTTTTCTGCCGGCAGCGGAGTAGGGCGGATGTTGTCTGCCACCTTAAAATCGGTACAATCTCTGACGCTGTCGGGCAGCAATTCCGGCAAGTCATATTCTGCATGGAAATAAGTAAGCAACTTATTCCCAAGGAGTGACATCTTCGTGTCAACATCTATTTCTTTGACATATAAACTTTGTGTACCTTCGTCCATAGTTCCTTTTATAAAGAACGAAAGCATGTCGAAATTTCCCCTGAATTCAAACCATATCACTTTTCCGGAATTTCCGTCAATGTAACATCGACCTTTTACAAGTTGTGTGTTAGTTATCTTTGGTCTGAAAAACACTTCAACGACTCCGTGTGGACGCTGCTGAACATCATATTTATAATAGACTCTGTTGTCGTAATAAAACGGAGATATTATTCTGTCAACAAATATTTTCTCGTCGTAGATATTCGGTGTCAGATAGTTTTGCATGGATGGCGTTGCATTGCTATGATGAGGCACCGTACTTACGTCAAGTTGTTTTATAAGGTTAAACGTTCCGTCCTCCCTCTTTGAAGACTTAAAGACCAGTTCTCCGGCAAATTTCCTTCTTCCGTGAGCTATTTCGTATAGTCTCGGTACTATCAGCAATAGCGGATTACGTCGTGCAATGTTATATCTGTATTGGATATACGATGTCCTTTCTATGGTATCAGTTATAGTGTCATTAGAGCGTATCGTCTCGGAATATTTCCACATTCTCATAAGAGCCAGAGAGTCCTGGCTCGACTTTACGCTTGCATTTGTGTCAGACACAAACAGAATAAACAGTATTGATAAAATAATTTTCACGATTGCAAAGTTACGAAAAAACGAGAGCAGAACAAAAAAATTCTTATTATTTTTTTGCCATGTGCTTTGTAACTTATCTAAAATTTGTATCTTTGCCGCTGAAATGAGACAAGAAATTGCAGAACTGTTGCGTAATTATGCGCAGCGTTACGAGACAAAAGATTTTTTAAACGGCGACCCTTCGTGGTTTATGCATCAGGTGTATGGCGATATTAATCGTGAAACGACAGCTTTCGTTGCTTCAGCCTTAAGTTACGGCAGCAGGGCGCAGTTCCTTCCCAAGATAAGTTGGATGTTAGACCGTGCAGAAGGCGATATTTATGAATGGGTTAAGCAGGGTGCTTTTGAGACAGATTTTCGCAACGATGAAATGGGTAGTTTTTATCGTTTGTATTCCTATCGGACGATGAATACCTTTCTTCGTGCTCTGCAGAAGCTTCTCGTTGAATATGAGTCGTTAGGTACTTTTGTCAAAGAAAGCGGCAACGATGGTTTGTCGGCTGTCAGCTCTTTGTGTGAATGGTTTGCTGCCGAAGGAGCCACCCTGGTCGTTCCAAAAGATACGAAATCAGCCTGCAAGCGTCTTTGTATGTTCTTGCGTTGGATGGTTCGTTCCGATTCGCCTGTCGACTTAGGTTTATGGAGCAAATTTATAGATCGTCGCACCCTTATCATTCCTCTTGACACCCACGTGCTTCAACAGTCTGTACGCTTAGGATTGTTAAACAGCAAGACTGCGACGATGAGTACCGCCATCAGACTTACTAAAACCCTTGCGGAGATTTTCCCCGAGGACCCTCTCAAGGGCGACTTCGCACTTTTCGGCTACGGGGTAAACAACTAAAAGTCGCGTTTTATGATAATGCCCAGTCCTTGGGTGTTAAGACTGTTCTTCGTGAAGTATCTGTCGTTAGTTTGGTTGTAAACCCTTACAGCCAGGTTGCCATTTGGGAAGAGTAGGTACCTAATGTCGAAGTCGCCTATAAACGAAGTCGTAGCTGTCTTTGCATTGTCACGATAGCCGAACTGTCCGTTTACAAGAAGTCTGTTGTTTAGCATTCGCCCGCTGAGTATTCCCTCATATTCCGCATTGTTCCAACCTTCATTACCCGTTGAGATGTTTGCACCAAAGTTCCAGTTGTTGTTGTTAAACCACGATGATAACACGTTGTTTATCTGTTGCGATATTGTGCCGCTTAACAGACTCGACATTGCCAGCGACGTCTGACTTTGTTGTGCATTCTCCTCGGCAGCGTTGTTGTTTCTGTTACCAGCATAGAAACGTCCTACGGCGAGAAGATATATTACTTGCTGGTTCAGTTCTTCCTCGCTGTTTATTACAGATCGCACCATTTGTTTTGCATCGCTGTTCACGGTTGGCAGGTCAAAGTCAAAATCCACGTGTGGAGCCTGTGGTGTTCCCGTAATATTCATCATGCAATCTACGCGCACATTATTCGACGAGAAAGAGTTTCCTATCTGCAGGTCTGCCAGCGACACTCCGTTTACGGTATATTGCGCCTTCATATTAAGAGGAGCCAGATACGGGTCGCCTCCAAAGGTAATTGTCGAACCTTGAAGGAACTGGAAATCTTTCTTTATGACATTTTGAATGGTTAGCTTGTAAATACCGTGATCCACAATATAATTGCCAAACATGTCGAACGAGCCCTTATTAGAGTATTTGGAGTTTATTACTCCGTCACCGTTCAGCGCAATGTAGTCGCCACTATTTTCATCCATTAAAATCCTGAGCGTAAAATCCGGATTAATATTAACTATAAAGTTCAGGCTTATCTCTGTGGCCGTATCTATTTTGTTGTTTTGCTGTTCCTTTGTCGGAGAATTTCTTCTTAAAGCCATCTGCCATATTACATCCTCCTTGTCGCGCCACTCGATAAAATCGCTGTTTTTTATCTCGTCGGGACTTGCAGCATTATATTCTATGAAGGAGTTTCTGTTAGGAGTACCATTTATTTCGAAGTTTATTCTGTCCTCTCTGCCTTCAATAGTACATCTTCCTGTAGCAAATACTCTGCCGAAGAAGCTTGCTCCATTGTAGTTGTCGAAGTCGTAGCAAAGCATTTTGTCGGCATCAATATCCAGGTCGAAGGTAAGATTTGTCAAGCTCTGGTGGTGTAGTGCTCCGTTAACGATACCTTTATTTCCATAAATGTCCGACACGCTGTCATTGATAAGATATATCTCATTAGGCTCTGCGTAAATCTTTGCATTATGGAAATTATATGTCACTCCCGTCGTAGTGATATACATACTTCCGCTTGCCTCGAGGTCTCCAGTCAGGTTTATGTCGCTCAGGTCGCCAAACAGACGGGCTCTTCCTCTTGCCGAGATATCAGGCTTGTCAAGGAAAGAGCTGCAGAACGACTTCAGAAACTCCAGTCTTGTGTTCTCCGCTTCAATGTTTAGGTCAATATAGTTTTTGGCTATTGATACATATCCGTTGATGTCGGTCCTTCTGTCCGCTTCGTCGTTTGCGAGCGCTTTGATGTTTATCATCTGTTCATTGTTATCCCAGTCAGCGTGAGCCTCAAGGATTCCAAGTCTGCCGTTTTCAAACTTAAAGTCTTCCACAACGAGGTCAGCCCAGGCATTAATATCCGAGAGCAGTCCTTTAGCAAATACTCTTCCGGAGGCAAGACCGCTGAACTCAACAATATCGAAGTTAACAAGGTTGAGGATATAAGCCACATTCATGTCGTGCAGGTCAACAGTTATGGAGTCTTCAGTGTTTTCCGATGCTATACCATCGATATTTATATGCTGATCGTTGTGCTTTACGGAGAAATTATCCACCATAAGGTATTTTTTTCTATACACCACATCCGATGGTTCTATGGTCCATATAGTGTCTCCTATGGAAATGTCCGATGTGTGTACTCGCAGGTGAACCGCATCCTTGTTGTCGTCCGTTTTAAAGAACTCCGTACTGCTGTTCAGTGTTCCCGCGAATCGCACATCCTTGTTCTCGTGGTTGTTATCCCATGATATGCTGGAGATGAACTCGTTGTTTGTCGCCGCCACATCAGCTACAAGTTTAAAGTTTCTGTTGTTGTCTCCAACCCTGATTATTTGTGCGTCCAAACGAATAGAGTCCTCAGTGGATATATCTACAAACACATCTTTATAATTAGTGTCGTCGTAGGTAAACGACGGTATCGAGGCTTTAAGACTCAGTTCCGACGTGTCGTCATGTAGCGCCATATCCATATTCAGCGGTTCTGATAACGTAAGCGGAATGTCCAGCAGCGTGCGGAGTATTTCCGTATTATACACTACAACCGAGGCGGTAAAGTTATTTTTCTTGTCGTTAGTCAGTTCGGGCAGTCCTGGTAGGGTAGAGATGCGTCTTCCTACATAGTTGGCAAGACTCTGCGGTACTGTGGCAAAGTCAATAATTCCGTTTATACTGATGTCTGCGAAATCGCTGTTTATGTGCAGCTGGTGCATCGTCTTGTTATTCTCTGCATGAATGTCCAGGTGTTCAGAGAAATAGTTTTTGTTTTTCGACGTGATACCTAAGTTAGTTATGTTTATGTCGCCATTCAGCGTATTCAGCGTTTTTCCGCTAACGTGGGCGTCAATGTTAAAGTCGAAAGCAGTACTGTTGTCTGAAAGCGACAGATCCACCTTGCCGCCAAGGTTCATTGTCCCATTCGGATTACCTTCTACTTTAATTTCTCCGGCAAATATATCCAGTCCGTTGCCAAGTATCCTGCCTACGTTGAAACCGTCAGTTTTCACCTCTGTCTTTAAGTGGCCTGGACTATTGCTGAAGTCTATTGTGGCGTCACCGGCATCCGACAATACCGTAGCATTAGCATATAATAATTTTCCCGTCTCACCTACATTCCCTTTTACGTTTAGCGTTCCCAGTTTTGTTATCTGCTCAGGAATGACAATATTCTCTTCGCGTAGTTTTTTTGCGGTGAAATCGATAAATTCTTTGCTGACAGCAAAATCCTTAATTTGTACGTTCCAGTCCTTTTCGAAGTTCAAATATCCAAAGACGTCAGCTCTCGCTCCATCGGTGGTTGTTGTTAGTTGGTGTACCGTAATTCCGGAGCCCGTTCCTGACACATTAGCGGTGATGTTTACGGGTTCTTTGAAATGTTTAAGTACTGGAAGTATAGGCGCTAAGTCAGAGGGAGTTATATGTGTGTCATCAATGCTGCTGTTATACAATAGTGAGTGCGTTATAATGTTGCCATCCTTCATGTCGTAATCTGCCGTTATTTTCTCTGCCGACAACGAAGACTTAGGCATGTCAATCTTCAGGTTCTTTATGCTTGCCTGTTTATTGTTGGCGTCCAGGCGGAAACTTATATTATCAACCACAAGTCCCGAAGCCTCTGTTGCCGACAGTCGTTTCATCATGACTGTAATTTCGTCGTCGGTAATTCTCGGCGCCATAAGATATGCATTCAGATTGCTGATGTCAAGATGCGAGGTGTTGAAGACGTTAGGTGTCCTTTCCTTGTCCAACTGGTCGTAACGCAGTTTACCTCTTCTGATAATTACTGATGCTATCTTGATGTCGAGCGGGGTCGATGTCGTGTCTTTTGACGCAAGCGAGTCTATGACAAACTGAAAGTTAGCAGGGTGTTTGTCGTCTTTTTTGTATAGTCTGGCATCCATGTCGAAGAGCTGTGCCGACGATATAGACACTCTGCCCTTCGTCAACGGGTAGATGTCCACACCCGCACTCAGGTGCGATGCCGTAAGAAGAGTATCTCCATTCTGGTCGAAGAGTGTAAAGTCCTTGAGTATAATGTTTCCCCAGCTACTTAGGTCAACCTTGTCTATGATGACACGTGTTCCGAGTTTTTCCCCGAGGATAACGGCAGCTTTGTTGCCAATAAACCCCTGTATTGCCGGAATGTGCAGCAATACATAAAGAGCCATCAATAAGCCAAAAACAGCCCAAATCAGTCCGTTAACTATATATTTTACAACTTTCAAATGTGCGTTTTAATGCTAACTCCACTTTACAATATTTTTCATACTTCCCAAATAGCCCGACAAAATTACATTAAAAAGTCAATATAAAAGTATTTTTCCGTGATTATTTAACTAAAAATTAAAAATAATGAGTATTTTTGCACGCAATTTGAAAATTCGAAATAATTCTTATCATAAATTTTATGGCAATTAATCATGTATTTAAATTGCGTAAAGGTTTGGACATTCGTCTTCAAGGAGCAGCTCCTGAGGAGAAGCGCCAGATTGTTGTTGGCAGCGACTACGGTCTTATGCCTTCAGCTTTCGTCGGTGTTACCCCGAAAGTTGTTGTAAAGGAAGGCGACAAGGTCAAAGCCGGTGACGCGCTGTTTGTTAACAAGCAGTATCCTGATGTCCGTTTTGCCTCGCCTGTCAGCGGCGAAGTTGTCGCTGTGGAACGTGGCGAGCGTCGCAAGGTACTTTGCGTTAAGGTAAAAGCTGACAAAGAGCAGCAGTGTGTTGATTTCGGAAAGAAAGACGTGCAGAAACTTGACGGCGAAGCTGTTAAGAAAGCACTTCTCGAAGCAGGTCTCTTTGGTTATATCGACCAGTTGCCTTATGCTGTTTCCACAAATCCGGAGACACAGCCCAAGGCAATCTTCGTTTCCGCTCTTCGCGACATGCCTTTAGCAGGAAATTTTGAGTTTGAGGTAAAAGGACAGGAGAACAATTTTCAGACAGGTCTTACGGCTCTTTCAAAGATAGCAAAGACCTATCTCGGCGTTGGTAAAGACAGCGTTCTTGCCGACATGAAGGACGTTGAGGTCAACGCCTTCGTTGGCAAGTGTCCTGCAGGTAACGTAGGAGTTCAGGTTAACCACCTTGACCCCGTTAACAAAGGCGAGGTAGTATGGACCGTTGATGCAACAGCTGTTCTTTTCTTCGGTCGCCTGTTCAACACCGGCAAGGTCAACCTGACCCGCTCCGTTGCTGTTGCAGGTAGCGAAGTTAAGGAGCCAGCCTATGTTGATGTCCTCGTAGGAACAAAACTTTCTGACATCCTCAAGAATCAGGTTGCTGAGGGCGCCAACGTTCGTGTTATCGACGGAAATCCGCTCACAGGAACACGTTCTTGCATGGACGGTTATCTTGGTGGTCACACTTCCGAGGTAACAGTAATTCCCGAGGGCGATGACGCTGACGAGATGCTGGGATGGATTCTCCCGCGTTTCAACCAGTTCTCCGTTAGCCGCAGTTACTTCTCTTGGCTCACATGCGGAAAGAAGTTCGCTCTCGACGCGCGTATCAAGGGTGGTGAGCGCAAGATGATTATGAGTGGCGAGTACGACAAGGTTATTCCTATGGACATCTATCCCGAATATCTTGTCAAAGCTATTATAACCGGCGATATAGACCGTCAGGAACAGTTGGGAATTTACGAGGTTTCTCCAGAAGACTTCGCTCTTGCTGAGTTCGTAGATTCTTCTAAACTTGAATTGCAACGAATAGTAAGAGAGGGGCTTGACACCCTCAGAAAGGAGAACGCGTAATGAATGCATTAAGAAAATTATTTAATGATGCGAAGCCTAAGTTCGAAGAAGGTGGCAAGCTGCATGCTTTCCGCAGTCTTTACGAAGGTTTCGAGAGCTTCCTCTTCGTGTCAAACGATACTTCCAAGAATGGTGTGAATATTCACGATTCTATCGATTCTAAGCGTATCATGAGTATGGTAGTTATCGCGTTGATGCCGGCAATGCTGTTCGGTATGTACAACGTGGGCTATCAGAACTATCTTGCCGCAGGCACGCTTGCTACGGCAGGTTTCTTCGAGATATTCATCTACGGTTTCCTTGCTGTGCTGCCAAAGATTCTTGTCAGCTACATCGTGGGTCTTGGCATCGAGTTCGCTTGGGCACAGTGGAAACACGAGGAGATTCAGGAGGGTTACCTCGTTTCTGGTATAATCATTCCCCTGATAGTTCCTATCGGCTGTCCTCTGTGGATGCTTGCGCTGGCTTGCGCCTTCGCAGTAATCTTCGCAAAGGAAATCTTCGGTGGAACCGGTATGAACATTTTCAACGTAGCCATCGCGGCGCGTATGTTCCTGTTCTTCTCTTATCCCTCGAAGATGACAGGCGACAACATCTGGGTTGCCGACGAGTCTATCTTCGGACTCGGCAACGACCTTGCTGACGGTTTCACTGCCGCAACACCCCTCGGACAGGTAGGACAGGGCATAGAGCCTACAGCCTCGCTATGCGACATGATAACGGGCTTTATTCCCGGTTCCATCGGCGAAACCAGCGTTATAGCAATTGCCCTCGGCGGACTTATGCTGCTCTGCATGGGTATTGCCTCGTGGAAAACCATGCTTAGCGTCTTCGTCGGCGGAGCCCTTATGGCTTGTATCTTCGAGCATACAGGCGCCTCAACCCTTCATTGGTACGAGCACCTCGTACTCGGCGGTTTCTGCTTCGGTGCCGTCTTTATGGCTACCGACCCTGTAACCTCGGCACGTACGGAGACAGGTAAGTACTACTACGGTTTCCTCATCGGAGCTATGGCAGTCATCATTCGTGTTATGAACCCAGGTTATCCTGAGGGTATGATGCTTGCTATTTTCTTCGGCAACATGTTTGCTCCGCTTATCGACCACATCGTCGTAGAGCGTAATATTTCAAAACGTTTGAAGAGAGGAGGTAAAAAATGAAACTGAACACAAACAGCAATTCGTACATTATTATATATAGTGCGATACTCGTAGTCGTTGTAGCCTTCTTGCTGGCATTCGTCTATCAGGCTCTGAAACCTATGCAGGACAAGAATGTGGCTCTCGACGTGAAGAAACAGATACTCTACTCGCTGAACATCCGCAATCTTGACGGCTCTGAAGCCGAAGCCAAGTATGCCGATGTCGTAAAAGACGAGAAGGAACTTGACGGACAGAAGTACTACCAGTGCCTCGTTGACGGCAAGGAGATATGTGTGGTAAGCCTTAAGGGCATGGGACTCTGGGGCGGCATCAGCGGCTACCTCGCCGTTGACCCCGAAGGAAAGGTCTTCGGTGCGTACTTCAACCACGAGGGCGAGACTGCCGGACTGGGAGCCGAGATAAAGGACTCTCAGGAGTGGCAGGAGAAGTTCATCGGCAAGCGCATCTTCGACGAACAGGGCAACGTAGTGCTCTCCGTCGTCAAGAAGGTTGAGGACCCCGACACCCAGGTTGACTGCGTCACCGGTGCCACGCTGACCTCAAACGGCGTTGACGCCATGCTCAAGGACGGACTCAAGAACCTCCGGAAATAAATGGTAAACAGTAAATTGTAAATAGTAAATTGTCAAATCATAAATTACTATGGCATTATTTAGTAAACAGAATAAAGAGGCTCTGACAAATCCGTTGAACCTCGACCACCCGATACTTGTTCAGGTCTTGGGTATCTGTTCGGCACTCGCCGTCACCTCGCAGCTCAAGCCTGCCATCGTGATGGGTCTCGCCGTAACAGTAATTACTGCATTTTCGAATGTTATCATCTCCATCATACGCAATACCATTCCTAACCGTATTCGTATTGTCGTGCAGCTGGTAGTGGTAGCAGCGCTGGTAACCATCGTTTCGCAGATACTCAAAGCCTTTGCCTACGACGTCAGCGTCCAGCTCAGCGTCTATGTAGGACTTATCATCACCAACTGTATCCTCATGGGACGTCTCGAGGCGTTCGCCATGCAGAACAAGCCCTGGTCCTCGTTCCTTGACGGCGTCGGCAACGGCTTGGGCTACGCTATGATACTGGTCATCGTGGGCGCCTTCCGCGAACTCTTCGGACGCGGCACTCTCTTAGGCTTCCAGGTTATTCCTGACGCCTGCTACGATATGGGTTATATGAACAACGGCATGATGACAATGCCTGCTATGGCACTTATCCTCGTAGGATGTGTCATCTGGGTTCACCGTGCATACTTTTATAAGGAGAAATAAGTTATGGAACACGCAATAAGTTTATTCTTCAGGTCAATTTTCGTTGACAACATGATATTTGCATTCTTCCTCGGCATGTGTTCGTACCTCGCCGTTTCGAAGACTGTAAAAACATCCGTCGGATTAGGACTCGCGGTAACATTCGTGCTGCTTGTCACAGTGCCGGTTGACTACCTGCTCCAGACAAAGGTCCTCGGTCCTGACTGTCTGGTTGAGGGCGTTGACCTCTCGTACCTTAGTTTCATACTCTTCATTGCCGTCATCGCAGGTATAGTACAGCTCGTCGAGATGGTGGTCGAGAAGTATTCCCCTTCGCTCTATGCAGCACTGGGAATCTTCCTGCCGCTGATAGCCGTAAACTGCGCCATCATGGGAGCATCGCTCTTCATGCAGCAGCGCATACTGCTTGACCCCACAAACACCCAGGCCATTACCAGCGTGTGGGACGCTATGGTCTATGCCGTAGGCTCAGGTCTCGGATGGACACTCGCCATCGTCTCCTTAGGAGCCATACGCGAGAAGATGCAGTATGGCGACGTTCCACGTCCTCTGCAGGGACTCGGCATCACCTTCATCACCGTGGGACTTATGGCAATGGCAATGATGTGTTTCTCTGGTCTTAACATTTAAAATAGGAGGGTAGAACAGTATGATTGAATTTATTTCATATAGCATAGGAGTATTTCTCACAGTAATCCTCCTCTTGGTAGTTATCCTGCTCGTGGCAAAGAAATACCTTTCGCCCAGCGGTAACGTAAACATCCAGATTAACGGCGACCGCACCATCTCCGTTGCACAGGGCAACTCCCTCATGTCAACACTCAACGAGAACGGCGTCTTCCTGCCCTCTGCCTGCGGCGGTAAAGCCTCTTGCGGACAGTGTAAAGTACAGGTTCTCGAAGGCGGTGGCGAGATTCTCGACTCCGAGAAGCCCCACTTCACACGCAAGGAGATAAAGTCCGGATGGCGTCTCGGCTGTCAGTGCAAAGTCAAGGGCGACCTTAAGATACACGTTGACGAGTCAATCCTCGGCGTTAAGGAGTACGAGTGTACCGTTATCTCTAACAAGAACGTGGCTACCTTCATCAAGGAGTTCAAGGTACAGCTGCCTGCTGGCGCCCATATGGACTTCCTGCCAGGTTCGTATGCACAGATAAAGATTCCAGCATTCGACTGCATCGATTACGACAAGGACTTCGACAAGTCACTCATCGGCGACGAGTACCTGCCTTCTTGGGAAAAGTTCGGTCTCTTCCCACTCAAGTGTAAGAACCCCGAACCAACAATACGTGCTTATTCTATGGCTAACTATCCTGCAGAAGGCGACGTCTTCATGCTTACAGTACGTATCGCCACACCACCGTTCAAGCCCGACCGCAGCGGCTTCATGGACGTCAACCCAGGTATAGCGTCATCGTACATCTTCTCGCTGAAACCAGGCGACAAGGTGATCATGAGCGGTCCTTATGGCGACTTCCATCCTCACTTCGATTCGAAGAAGGAGATGATATGGGTAGGCGGTGGTGCCGGTATGGCTCCGTTGCGTGCACAGATTATGCACATGACGAAGACACTTCACACCAAAGACCGCGAGATGCACTATTTCTATGGCGCCCGCGCCCTGAACGAGGTGTTCTATCTCGACGACTTCCTTGGCCTGGAGAAGGAGTATCCCAACTTCCATTTCCACCTTGCCCTCGACCGCCCCGATCCCGCAGCCGATGCTGCTGGCGTGAAGTACACCCCGGGCTTCGTCCATCAGGTGATGCTCAACACCTATCTGAAGGACCACGAGGCTCCAGAGGATATCGAGTACTACATGTGCGGTCCTGGCCCGATGTCGAAGGCCGTCGTCTCGATGCTCGACTCGCTCGGCGTAGAACCGGAAAGCATCATGTATGACAATTTCGGTGGCTAAATACAAAGAAATATCCCCGCTAATAGTAGCGGGGATATTTCTTTTTATTGACTTTTGGCTAAAAAGTTTTGGTACTTACATTTTTTTTTGTAACTTTGTGCCCAATCATTCGATGCCTATAGAGATCATAAATTACCGACTTATATGACGCTGATAATAGTCTTTATGCTGATTATGGGCTATCTGCTCATTGCCACCGGCCATCTGACGGGTGTCAATAAGGCTGCAATAGCCATGTTCATAGGCACAGTAGGGTGGGTGGTCTACATCTGCTGGGGTACTGACTACGTGACAGATATGCACCCAGATGATTACCTTGCGTTCCTGAATGGTGCAGAGCCTACTAGCGACGCGGTGAAATATTTCATCCACGACAATGTGTTCTTATATTATGTCGGTCGTGCTGCGAGCATCGTCATGTTCCTTCTCGCTACGATGTCTATTATCGAAATTCTGAACAACAACGGCTGTTTCGACTTCATCCAGAAATGGATCAGGACACGTAACCCGAAGCGCCTTCTTTGGACCATTACCTTTGTCACATTTGTCATCTCTGCTAATCTTGACAACCTGACGACTGCCACGATGATGCTGGTGATCATGCACGGAATCGTACAGAACCGCCGCCAAAGGATGCTCATCGGAAGTGCCATTGTCATAGCAGCCAACTGTGGTGGATGTTTTACGGTGATAGGTGATCCTACAGGTCTGCTACTCTGGGGAGATGGGGCTGTTACGGCCACATATTTCTCATCATACATGGCTCTGCCTGCCATCCTGGCCTGGGTCATTCCTACGATTTTCATCAATCGCGCCTTGCCAGAGAGACTAGACACCCAATGGTCGCCCTTGCCATATCGCGGTGATGATACGAACCTCAGCCCCTGGCAGCGGGTCGTCATGCTTTTCGTCGGCATTGGTGGTCTGTGGTTCATTCCAACTTTCCACAACATCACCAAACTGTCACCATTTCTTGGCGCTCTATGTGTGTTGAGTGTGCTGTGGGTGGTCAACGAAGCCTTCAATCATAAACTCATGAATGCCGACCAGATGTCACAGCGTTTTATTCCACGGGCCTTGCAGTACGGTTCCCTCCAGCAGATCCTCTTTGTCATGGGCATTATGTTGGGCATGGGTGTCGTCACCGAGACGGGCGTCTTCCCCGATGTGGCCAGATGGATGGATGATACGATTCATAATGTGTGGATTCTTGGCGTTGTCTCTGGATTTCTCAGCGCCGTGGTCGATACGTTCACGATTGCTATCAGCGATATCTCGCTTTATCCTGTGGTAGAGGCTGCCCGTCTGGAACAGGCCGCTGATGCTGTCTATCTCAGTCAGTTTACACGTAATGGCTCTTATTGGATGATTGTCGCCTATACGACGGCTGTCGGTGGTTGTCTGCTCTCTGTGGGATCGGTCAGCGGTCTGGCGCTGATGAAGATGGAACACCTCCGTCTGGGATGGTATCTCCGCAATCTGACCTTGAAGGTGCTGGCAGGCTGGGTGGTCGGGTTGGTAGTCCTATGGTTGGAAATCTATTATGTATAACTAAAATTTTATAAGGTATGTCAAGGATTAAGACAATCGGTATCCTCACCTCAGGAGGTGATGCACCGGGAATGAATGCCGCCATCCGTGCGGTGACACGTGCTGGTATCTACAACGGATTTAACATCAAAGGAATCTATCGTGGCTATGACGGTCTGATTAAGGGTGAAGTGAAAAGTTTCACGACAGAGAATGTGAGTGGTATTATCACTCGTGGTGGTACGATTCTGAAGACAGCCCGTTCCAAGGAGTTTATGACCATGGAGGGTATGCAGAAGGCTTACGAGACCTGTCAGAAAGAAGAGATTGACGCGTTGGTGGTTATCGGTGGTAACGGCTCGCTCACGGGTGCCCGTAACTTCGGTATGGAGTTTGACTTCCCCTGCATCGGTCTGCCTGGCACCATTGATAACGACCTTTATGGTACCGACAACACCATCGGCTATGACACGACGATGAACACCATCATGGAGTGTGTGGACCGTATTCGTGATACGGCCAATTCTCATGAGCGGATCTTCTTCGTGGAGGTGATGGGTCGTGATGCCGGTTTTCTGGCACAGAACTGCGCCATCGCCTGTGGTGCCGAGGCTGCTATCGTCCCTGAGGAGGTCACCGACGTAGACCAGTTGGCACAGTTCATGGGACGTGGTATCCGCAAGTCCAAGAAATCGTGTATCGTTATCGTCTCCGAGAGTCCGAAGTGTGGTGCCCTTTATTATGCCGACCGTGTGAAGAAGGAGTTCCCAGAGTTCGATGTGCGCGTCTCCATTCTGGGCCACCTGCAGCGTGGTGGAACACCCTCTGCCCGTGACCGTAT
>CAMUVE010000011.1:0-39087 GCA_947163985.1 uncultured Prevotella sp. | reverse complement strand
GTCGATAGCCTGACGACCACCAATCACGATATCCACATCACCAATCTTCTTTATCGCTGTCGCCAAAGCATAACTTGTCGCCAACGTATCGGCACCGGCAAACAGCCTGTCTGTCAACAACCATCCTGTGTCAGCACCACGGTAAAGTCCCTGACGGATAATCTCGCCTGCTCGGGGAGGACCCATAGTAAGGATACCTACTGTAGAACCAGGATTCTGCTCTTTCAGGCGCAATGCCTGCTCCAGTGCATTAAGATCTTCTGGGTTGAAAATTGCAGGCAAGGCAGCTCTATTCACCGTTCCTTCGGCTGTCATAGCATCCTTTCCCACATTTCGTGTGTCTGGTACTTGCTTTGCAAGCACAACAATTTTTAAAGCCATAAAATATTATTTATAAATAATGTATTTACTGAATTCGGTTGCAAAGGTACATCTTTTTTACCAAGCGCACAAATAAATTGCACAAAATAAGTCAAAATGTGCCACCTTTTAGCAAGACGTTTCTTATTATCGGTGTAGTATATGCGTAAGGAATGAAGTTTATTGACGGTATAGGTTCCGTTATGATTAAGTTAGCATATTTCCCTTTCTCTATTGTCCCGCAGACATCGCTGAGTCCCATAGCATAGGCTCCGTTTATCGTTGCCGCATTGATAGCCTCTGCGGGCATGAGACGTTGTTTTATACATGCCAGCGAAACGACGAACTTCATGTCGCCCGAGGGTGTAGAGCCGGGGTTATAGTCGGAGGCGATAGCGACGGGCAGTCCTTCGTCAATCATACGTCGTGCAGGGGCATAGGACATATTCAGGAAGAACGACGTTCCAGGCAGTGTTGTGGGCATAGTATCGGAGTGCTTCAAGAGTTCTATGTCTTCGTTTGTCATACTCTCCAGATGATCTACCGAAAGGGCGTTGTTCTTCACCGCCACCTCAACACCACCGGAGTCTGCCAACTCCTGTCCATGAATCTTTCCCCTCATGCCATACTCTGCTCCTGCCTTTAGAATACGGTCGGTCTCCTCAGGAGTGAAGAATCCCTTGTCGCAGAACACGTCGATATAATCGGCAAGTCCTTGGCGTGCCACCTCTGGAATCATCTCGTTTACAACAAGGTCAACATACTCCTTTTGTCTGCCTACGTATTCACGTCCTACGGCATGTGCACCGAGGAAGGTTGCCACTATTGGAATAGGCACCGTATTACGGATGCGTCGTATTACCCTAAGCATCTTCAGTTCATCCTCGGTTTTCAGTCCGTAGCCACTTTTTATCTCGAGTGCTCCCGTTCCCTTCTTCATCACTTCGTGAACACGTTTCAGGGACTTTTCGAAGAGCTCGTCCTCGCTCATCTCGTGGAGTCGGTCTGCGGAGTTAAGTATTCCCCCTCCACGCTTCGCTATCTCTGCGTACGACAGCCCTCTTATCTTATCTACGAACTCCTCTTCCCTACTGCCGGCATTTACTATGTGTGTATGACTATCGCAGAATGCTGGTATCACACAACCTCCGCAAGCATCCATTCTGGAATCTGCAACGACATCGCCAAGTGTTGCCATTTCGCCATAGTCCTTTATCAGACCGTCTTCAATCAACAGCCAGGCATCGTGTAATGTGTCCAAGGTCTTCATCTCTTCTCCTCGGAGCACCTTGTACCCCTTGAGGTTCAGACCTGCGAGTTCTTTGATATTATAGATAAGCAGGGAGTTCATCGTCTAAGGAATTCTATTGTTTTCTCAATATGCGGATACATCAGTTCATCATCGAGGATAAATGGTACTACACGTCGATATTCCTCGTGCAGCTTAGCTATTGCCGGTGACGACTTCAGCGGCAGACGGAAGTCAAGTGCCTGGGCAGCATTGAAGAGTTCTATTGCCAACACGCGCTCTGTATTCAGTATTACCTTATACAACTTTATGGCAGCATTAGCGCCCATAGAAACATGATCTTCCTGATCCTGGCACGACGGTATGCTGTCAACACTTGACGGCATTGCCAGCGACTTATTAAGACTGACAACCGAAGCGGCAGTATATTGTGTTATCATGAAACCGCTGTTTACACCTGGATTAGCAACGAGGAAGCTCGGCAGTCCTCGTGTTCCAGACACAAGTCGATATATTCGGCGTTCTGATATGTTTGCCAGCTCGCTCATCGCTATCGACAAGAAGTCTATAGGCAGCGCTATCGGCTCTCCGTGGAAGTTTCCTGCCGAGATAATAAGGTCTTCCTCAGGACATACTGTCGGGTTGTCAGTTGCCGAGTTAACCTCGATATCTATAACCGACTTCACGTAGCGTATAGTATCCTTAACAGCTCCATGCACTTGTGGCACACAACGGAAGGAGTACGGGTCCTGAACATGTCCCTTGATGTTCTTCTGTATCTGACTTCCTTTCAGCAGTTCCAGCATACGCTCTGCAGTCTCTATCTGTCCCAGATGTGGACGCACCTTATGAACAACAGGGATGAACGGCTCCGATAGTCCGTCAAAGGCGTCGAGCGACATTGCAGCGATGCGGTCAGCCCAATCGCTGAGTTTCTGTGCTCTCAATAGCGACCACACCGCGAAGGCACTCATATTCTGCGTTCCGTTCAGCAGAGCCAGTCCCTCCTTTGAAGCGAGAGTTATAGGCTTCCAGCGTTTCTTCCTCAGCACCTCAGCACCAGGTATAATCTTTCCCTGATATTCCACCTCGCCGAGCCCTAACAAAGGTAAGCACATGTGTGCTAATGGTACGAGGTCGCCAGATGCTCCTAAGGAGCCTTGTTTGTAAACTACAGGATAGATACCATTATTAAAGAATGCCACCAGTCGTTGTACGGTATCCAGTTTACAACCGGAATATCCATAGCTCAGCGACTGTATCTTCAGAAGCATCATTATCTTCACTATGTCATTAGGAACACGTTCTCCCGTTCCGCAGGCGTGACTCTTTATAAGGTTTATCTGCAACTGCGACAGCTGGTCAGAGCCTATCGACACGTTACAAAGCGCTCCAAAGCCCGTCGTCACTCCATAAACAGGAGCATTATTGCCTGCTATCTTCTTGTCAAGATATGCCCTGCATCGTCTTATCCTCTGCTTTGCGTCCTCACTTAGTTCCAGTTTGTAGTCGCCATAGATTATCTCGCCTATTCTTTCTATTGTCAGGTGTTCAGCACTTATTTGGTGTATCATGATATTATGTTTTTATTAGGTTATGAGTTCTTGTTTATTATGTCGTCATCAACGAAGTTGGGCAGTGTCACCGTCAGTCCTGGTGTGCGTTCCATTTCTCGTCTTATGGCTTCTATGGAGCCTTCGTTGCGAGCCCACGAACGTCGTGCTATTCCGTTGTTGACATCCCACAGCAACATCTCACGGATATGTCGCTCGCTGTCTTCGCTGCCGTCAATCACCATTCCGAAACCGCCGTTAATCACTTCTCCCCAGCCTACTCCGCCACCGTTGTGTATGCTCACCCATGTAGCACCGCGGAAAGCATCTCCGATGACGTTCTGCACAGCCATATCGGCACAGAACTGTGAGCCATCGTAGATATTACTCGTCTCACGGAAAGGAGAGTCGGTACCGCTGACATCGTGATGGTCGCGTCCCAGCACCACAGGTGCCGACAGCTCTCCACGACGTATGGCATCGTTAAATGCAAGTGCTATCTTCGTTCTTCCCTCGCAGTCGGCATATAGTATTCGTGCCTGTGAACCAACCACGAGTTTATTGCGTCCTGCCTCACGAATCCAGTGTATGTTGTCTGCCATCTGTCCCTGAATCTCTTTCGGTGCGGTCTTCATTATTTCCTCCAGTACCTCTGCCGCCAGACGGTCGGTGGTAGCAAGATCTTCTTCCTTTCCCGACGTACATACCCAGCGGAATGGTCCGAAGCCGTAGTCAAAGAACATCGGTCCCATAATATCCTGAACATACGACGGATAACGGAATTTTCCGTTAGGCAGCATCACATCGGCACCAGCCCTGCCCGACTCCAGCAGGAAGGCATTGCCATAGTCAAAGAAATACATACCTTTTTTCGTAAGACGGTTTATTGCCTCCACCTGTCTGCGTAGTGATGCCTGCACAGCCTTTTTAAAATTCTCCGGGTCTTCTGCCATCATCTGTTTTGACTCTTCAAACGACAGTCCTGCAGGGTAATAGCCTCCCGCCCAAGGGTTATGAAGTGATGTCTGGTCGCTACCGAGATCCACATGAATATCCTCATCTGCGAGACGTTCCCACAGGTCAACGACATTCCCGACGTATGCCATCGAAACCACACGCTTCTCCTCTACCGCTTTTCTTACGGCAGGTATCAGCTCATCCAGGTCTGTGTGTAACTCGTCAACCCATCCCTGTTTGAAGCGCTTCTCTGCAGCCTTAGGATTAATCTCCGCTGTTACGCTCACCACTCCGGCAATGTTTCCTGCTTTCGGCTGAGCTCCCGACATTCCTCCAAGACCTGCTGTAACGAAGAGTTTCTGGTTGTTGCCGCCCACCTTTCTTGCAGCGTTCATTACCGTTATGGTTGTTCCGTGAACAATACCCTGCGGACCGATATACATATAAGAGCCGGCAGTCATCTGGCCGTACTGACTTACTCCCATAGCATTCATGCGCTCCCAGTCGTCGGGCTTGGAATAGTTTGGGATAACCATTCCGTTCGTCACCACCACACGCGGCGCATTCTTGTGCGAAGGGAAGAGTCCCAGTGGATGACCGCTATACATCACGAGGGTCTGTTCGTCTGTCATCTCGGAGAGGTATTTCATTACCAGACGATATTGTGCCCAATTCTGGAATATTGCCCCGTTGCCGCCATAGATTATCAACTCGTGCGGATGTTGTGCTACTCTTGGGTCCAGGTTATTCTGTATCATAAGCATGATTGCTGCTGCCTGTCGGCTACGTGCCGGATACTCGTCAATAGGACGTGCGTACATCTCGTAGTCGGGACGATAGCGATACATATATATTCTTCCATACTTCCTAAGTTCCTCAGCGAACTCTGGTGCCAGCTGTTCGTGGAGTTCCTTGGGGAAATACCTCAATGCGTTCCTCAGCGCCAGTTTCTTCTCTTCCGGCGTCAGGATATCCTTACGTTTAGGAGCGTGGTTTATCTCTGCATCATACGCCTTTGCCTTTGGCAACACCGCTGGTATTCCAGCTCTTATCTCTTCCTGAAATGTGTTCATGATAATATCTTCTGGTTAACTATTGTCATTATCTCTTTCTCGCACTTCTCAGCCTCAGCAATGAGTCTGTCTGCCTCGCTGACAAGTTCTTCTGCCTGCTGCTTGTCGTCAAGTGACGAAGCGTTTATCTTCACGTTTAGTCCTGCTCCTATGACAGCAGCCCGTGCTGCCAAAGCTCCCACGCCAGCATCGCTGACACTGTTCGGATTACCCTCGCGTGCCATTTCTCTGCATATCTCGAAAGTCTGCATTGCTGCCTTCATTGTCTGCATGGGCACCTGTGCCGCATAGAGTGTCGCCGCCTGTATTGCCTCATTGCGTAGAGCCGTCTCTTCGTCGCTGTTCTTAGGCATTTGGAAAGCCTCCATAATTTTGTTGAATGCCTCAGTGTCTTTATCTACGAGCATCAGCAACTCGTCCATAAGGAGCTGTCCTTTGTCTGCCCAGTTTGAGAACTCTTCCCAGCGCTCGTCCCATCCACGCTTATGACTTGACAGATTGGCAACCATAGTCCCTAAGGCTGCTGCCAGCGCTCCCATATATGCAGATATTGTTCCGCCACCGGGTGCAGGCGACTCTCGAGAGGTCTCAAGGGCGAACTCCCTGACGGTCTTCCCGACAAGTTTCTCTTGCTCCTTGCCCTCTGCTCCCTGCCGCTCAATAAGATATTCTATAACTTTCTCTTCGGGTTTAAAAGGACGCAGGTCGTCAAGCGACATACTCTTTATAGCTATCTTTATGATGTCTTCCTCTGGTATTCCTGTTGAGCGCTGTTGTTTTCTAAGGAAATATTTTCCTGCCTCAATGAGTGCTTTCTTGGGCAGCAGACCAACAATCTCGGTACCTGTCACACGAAGTCCTCTGTTATGTGCACATCGCGACACTTCATCGAAAGCTACATGCAAAGGTGTCACGTTCAGATTTGTCATATTCATAGACACCTGTGCTATGCCGTATTCATCAATGTACCACCCTATAGCCTTAGTACATTTCAATGTTCCGGGCTGTCCTGGACGTCCCTTTTCTCTGACGTCAAAGGCTATTGCATTAGCTCTTCGTGTGCTTGTGCTGTTGAGGTTGAAGTTCACAGCAATGAGGAAGTCGCGAGCACCGACGACGCTACATCCTGTATGCACGGCACGCGAAGTGTCCGCAGGCATGAAGTCAGGCTGACGCTCAGGGTCGCTGAGTTTCTCGGGGATTGCCTCGTACTCACCGCTTCTGCAAACGGCAAGGTTCTTTCTCTCTGGTTTGAAGGCTGCTGCCTCGTAGCAATAGCAAGGTATCTGCAACTCGTCAGCGATGCGCTTCGCCAGGTCGCGAGCCATCTTAGCACACTCTTCCAACGTTATGCCTGCCACAGGAATGAGTGGCAGCACATCGGTAGCTCCTATTCTCGGATGGGCACCCTTGTGCTTGCTCATGTCTATGAGTTCTCCTGCCGTCTTCACTGCCTGGAAGGCAGCTTCTACAACCGCCTCCGGAGTGCCTACGAATGTCACCACCGTTCGGTTGGTAGCTGCTCCCGGGTCAACGTTTAACACACTGACGTCTTCTACTTTCTCTATCGAGTCGGTAATCTTTTTTATTACCTCCATATCGCGTCCTTCACTGAAATTGGGAACGCATTCAACTATTCTCTTTTGGTTCATAATTATTTAAGGTTAATCTAATTCTCACTAACGGCATAAAGCCTCGCACACTCGGTCTTGAAACGCTCTTCCCTGCGCAGCCTTCTTCACACCCATATTGATAATACTGAAACACAGACGATGTTCGTTCGGGGCGGTACAGTAGCCTGCCAACGCACTTACCGACGTCACCGTTCCTGTCTTCGCCTGTACATTACCGCAGGCTGTTCCTTCGGTCATTCTCTTCGCCAGCGTTCCATCGACACCAGCAATGGGCAACGAGGGCAACAGGTTGTTGTATATCTCACTGTTCTTATACGCATAACGCAGGAAAGCCACCTCAAGGTGAGGCGACACAAAGTTGTACAACGACAGTCCACTGCCGTCGGCAACATAATAGTCGTTGGGGTCGATTTCCATCTTGCGAATTATGCGGTGTACCTGCGAGGCACCTTCCTTAGCTGATGCCTTGCGCACCCCCGTAGCTGCCGCCAACTGATAGAAAAGACACTCAGCAAAGAGATTGTCCGACTTTTTCATCATAGGCATCAGTACCTGATCTATCGTGTGTGTTCGGGTACATATCACCTCTGCATCGCGGGGCACAAGTCCTCTTATGGTATCGCCGTACAGCACCACCCCCGAATCCTTCAGACGATGGTAGAAACGTTTCAGGAAATTGTTTTTCTTATTCACCAGCAGCGACGACAGCGTGGGATTATCGTCATCCCAGCACCATCCTTCACCGAGGAGATTGTCGTCCTTCATTGAATAGTCGGCAACAATAAATCCGCGTATGGTGTCTATGCCCTGTGTGTTCAACGTTTCCACGAAGGCAGAGAGGTCGTCGCCGTTGAACAGCGGGTCCATACCGCCACGACAGTATATGTTTCCCACGAGTGTTCTGCCTTCTACATAGCCTGTACGATACATCCTCGTCTTAAACTGATAGTCACCGCCAAGCTCGTCAAGTGCTGCCACAGCAGTTATCATCTTCATCGTCGATGCAGGGCGCATCCTCTGTCGCTCATTATATTTATATAGGCAACTGTCGGCAGTAAGGTCGTACACCTCAATACCCACGACGGTAGTCTCGAACATCGGATGTTGCAACAGACTGTCAAGAGTCTCTTTCAAGGTCTGTCCGTACGCCACTCTACCAAAGCAGCACAACAGCCACACGATAATTATAATGTATCTCTTCATAACTCTCTCTCCTCACTCCTCTCTACTCTCTCCCTCCACCATATTCGTCAATTCCACAAACTGCGCCACCGTGAGTTGTTCGGGACGACGGGTGAGGAAGTCTGCATAGTCGGTATATATCGATGACTCGGCAGGCACCATCTGGCGCAACGACACGCGGAGCATCTTCCTGCGCTGACCAAACACCGTCTTTACCACTTTCTTGAAGAGCTGTTCGTCACACCCTAACTGCCTGACGTCGTTACGCGTCATCCTTATCACTGCCGACTTCACCTTTGGAGGCGGGTTAAAGACGTGCTCATCAACGGTAAACAGGTACTCCACATCGTACCACGCCTGGATGAGTACACTAAGTATTCCGTACGACTTATTTCCCGGTGCCGACGCTATGCGCTCAGCCACTTCACGCTGTATCATTCCCGTACAACAGGGTATCAGGTCTTTGTTGTCGAGCATCTTGAAGAATATCTGCGAGGAGATGTCGTAAGGATAGTTGCCCGTCAACACAAACTGCCTGCCGTCGAAAGCCTCTCGGAGATCCATCCGCAGGAAGTCGCCCTCAATAATTGAGAATTGAGAATTGAAAATTGAAAATTGAGGACTACTTTTGAGGTACGCCACACTCTCGCGGTCAATCTCAACAACCTTCAGCTGACGAGGTTTCTCCACGAGGAACTGCGTCATAACACCCATTCCTGGTCCTATTTCCAGAACGGGAATATCAGGATATGCGTCCACCGTGTCGGCAATTGCACGTGCTATACTTAGGTCCGTAAGGAAGTGTTGACCTAACTTTTTCTTTGGTCGTACTTGTTTCATACTGCAAAAATAGCAATTATTTATGAATTATGCATTAAGAAATACAAATTATTTGTAACTTTGCCGTGCGAAATATCAATTTTTATGGAATACGACTATTCATTATTGCAACTGATAAACTTCGACGGTTCCCCTACCTACGATGCTTTCTGGGCACTCTATACCGACAAATTCACGTGGATTCCGCTGGCTCTCGTAGCTGTTTTCTGTCTGCTCCACAAGGGCGGCTGGCGTCATGCGCTCCTTATGGTTCTCATGCTGGCACTCCTCTTTGCACTCAGCGACTTTACCGTATCGTCACTCTTGAAGAACATCGTGGCACGACCCCGTCCTTCTCACGACCCTGCGATAATGGATGCTCTTTCCTACATCGACAACTATCGTGGCGGTCCCTATGGCTTCCCGTCGAACCACGCCAGTAATGGTTTTGCTGTAGCCACATTCCTCACCCTGCTCTATCGCAGTCGCATTGTCGCGCTGAGCACCTTCCTCTGGGCTTGCGGCTCGTGCTACTCACGAATGTATATGGGTGTGCACTTCCCTTCGGACATCCTTGTGGGTGCCATCCTCGGTACCCTCTTCGCCCTTGCCGTTTACTGCACATATAAGGAGTGTTACAACTATCTTTACAAGAAAACGCCCCTGCCACCCTTTGGCGAACTCTACGAAAACACCATCCCGTGGGCTATCCCCGCAGCCTTCATCCTTACCATCATAGGGCTCCTTATTTTGGCGCTAACTGTTTAATACGCAAACGTTTGCGTAAAATTTCTTGTTTTATTCACAGTTTCTTCCAATGCTATTGTGAATAACTTCGTATCTTTGCGCTCGAACTACTAAAATTAACAAACTAAAAAACACACTTTATGAAAAAAACTTTAATCTGTATTGCACTCATGGCGCTTGCTTCAAACGCTATGGCTGAGTTGCGCACATGGAAGTTAACATCTGTTCCTGCTGCCGATGCAGCCAACATGACCGCTGATGCAAACTGGAAAGTAGATTCAAAGAATCGTCACTGTTACACCCTCGCCTTAAACAACGAACCGGCTATGGCTAACGGTGCTTCCGTTTCTATGGTAGAAGGTCTTAAATTCACCATCACAGCAAGTTCTGACGGCAATCTCCGCTTCGGCGGCGACACCGGTTCTATGTGGCTGGGTACCAGCTCTTTCGTCATCACCGGATGTCACGCTGGCGAGGTGGTAAAGATTGAGTATATGACCTCCAAGAGTTCTGCCACACGTAGTCTCGGCACAGAGAACCTTGAAGGCACGCTACCCTCTACTTCAGGCAAGACTCACGTTACAGGAACAGCAAAGGTTGTTGCTGACGGCGACGTGAAGATTATCGTTACTGACGGTATCTATTTCTATGGTATCGAAGTTGGTTCTGAAGAGGAAATCGACGCTGGCGGCAGCGGCGGCGGTAGCGGCGAGGGCAATCCTGACAACCCCACCGACAATGTACGTGGTCTCGTTTATACTGACGCCGAGAGTATTGCTACTCCTGCAGCAGGTACCGACCAGGTTCTGTGGTGCTCTCCCGACGGCAACGACACCACCGGTGACGGCTCAGAAGAAAAGCCATTCTATAGCCTGCAGTATGCTGTAGATAAGGCGCTCCCAGGTACTACAATCTACATGAAGGGCGGTACATATAATTATGATGCGCGCATAAACATCAACGACCGCAACGGTACTCACGACAAGTACATCACCGTTATGTGTCCCGACGGTCGCGCCATCCTGGACTTCTCGAAAATGCCATATCATGCTCATTCCGACAACCCACAGCAGGGTATCCGTCTCACCAGTTCATACTGGCACTTCTATAAGATTGACATCTGCAACGCCTCAGACAACGGTATGCTTATAGAGCGTAACAAGCCTACTGGCGGCTCGTCTTCAGACATCATCAACCGCACACAGGATGCTCACGACAATATCATAGAGTTCTGTAATTTCTACAAGAACGGCGATACAGGTCTGCAGATGAAGAATCTCGCGGAGTTCAACTACGTACTAAACTGCGACTCATACCTCAACTGCGACGAGGATAACGGTGACGCTGACGGCTTCGCACCGAAAATCTCCGTCGGCGACGGCAACTACTTCTATGGCTGTCGTGCTTGGCTCAACTCCGACGACGGCTACGACGTATTCTTCAAGAAGGACGGCAACTTCTCCGACAACAAGACCATCGTCTTCGAGAACTGTATCGCTTCACGCAACGGCAAGATGGCTGACGGGTCTTCCTCAGAAGGTAATGCCAACGGTTTCAAGATGGGTTCTGATCAGGGTCGTATGAACGTGGTACTCAACCGTTGCGTTGCCGCTTGTAACGGCTCTAAAGGTTTCGACCAGAACCACAACACCGGCGACATCATCATGAATAACTGTACCGGTATGACACGCACCAGCGAGAAGTCCGGCAAGAGCGTAAAATACTCTTACTCATACAAAATCTACGAAGACATCGATCCTGCAAGCGTTTGTCAGCTCAACAACTGCGTAGCTATCAACGATAACTATATCAACGGTAAGGACCAGAATGGTATTGACGCCAAGAAGGGACAGAGCGAATGGGGCGGCATCCGTGTTGACGAGGCTATCGCATCGCTCACCACCACCCAGCTCAAGGCAGACCCAGCATGGTTCAACGACCTCATGGAGTACACCCAGCTCGAAGGCGAGCGTCAGGCTGACGGCTCACTTCCTGTGACCACCTTCGCTACAATCAACCAGTCAACAGGTACTAACCTCATCGACAAAGGTACTGTCATCGAGGAGAACGACCGCTATGCCGCTACAGGTGTTAAGGTTCCTGCTATCGCTTACACGGGCAGCAAACCGGACCTCGGCGCTTACGAAATCGGTCTCACTCCGAAAGTTGTTAAGTTCGGCAACCAGGACCCAGAAACTCTCGGCATCGGTATGATAAAGAGCAGCCAGAGCAACGGTCATCAGGTTCGTCTTGTACAGGCTTTCAACGGTATGGTTATCCTGAGTATCAACGGCGGTAAGGCTTCCGAGCAGTACACCGTAAAGGCATACAACAAGGCTGGTCAGTTCCTCGGCGAACACAAATTCAACGGCACCAACACCAGCATCTATCTCCCAGGCGAGAACGGTATGCTACTCCTCAAAGTTGAAGGAAAGGGTGTCAACGAAACAGTAAAAGTTGCCCTAAAATAAAAAAAGTGCACGAAAATTTTGCAGATGTCAAAAAAACTATGTACATTTGCACCCGCTTTAGAAAAGTAGAGACGTCACAGACCACGTGACGCCTCTACCTTGAAGCAAGGAGAGATGGTAGAGTGGTCGATTACAACGGTCTTGAAAACCGTCGTGCTGAGAGGCACCGGGGGTTCGAATCCCTCTCTCTCCGCAAAGGAAGTAAAAGAGATACCCAACAGGGTGTCTCTTTTTTTGCAGACACGACACAAATTATATCAAATCGCTGACGGTGAGTGGCACATAGTCAATCAGGGATTGTGGTGTGAGACGCAGTTGCATACCGCGTTGACCGGCAGAGACGTAGATTTTCTCATGCATCAGACAGGTTTCGTCGATGTATGTGGGGAACGGCTTTTTCATTCCTATCGGACAACAACCGCCACGAATGTAACCGGTCAGCGGTAACAGTTCCTTCTGTGGAATAGGTTTGCACGACTTATTACCGCTGACGCGTGCAGCCTTCTTCAAATCCACCTCACAGGCACCAGGCACCACACACACGAAATGCTTTATCTTGTCGCCCTCAAGCACAATGGTCTTGAACACAGCATCCACATCTTCGCCCAACTGCTGAGCCACATGCGTGGCGCTCAGGTCAGCCTCATCTACGGCGTACTCAATCAATTCGTACTCCACCCCAGCTGCATCCAGCAGTCGGCACACATTCGTCTTCTGTATCTTCTGAGCCATCAGTTACTTATCACGTAAGGTTATAACACTACAAAGGTACTAAATTCTTTTGACTTATACAAGGTTTTTCAATAATAATCGTTGTACTATGAAATTAATTTGTATCTTTGCACTTGAATTACTTTAGAGAAGACTAACATATTATAACATTACAGTTATGAAAACCTACGCTATCTTAGCACTTATGCTGCTTATGTCCGCGAAATTAGTGGCACAGGAGGACTCTTTGAAAAACAATTTCACCCTTGGAACACATATCCTTACTCACGGTGAGGCTTGTGGAGGAGGACTGCCGAAGGGTGCGTACGAGGACAGGTCATACTTCGTTCAGGGACGTTTCCGTCTCATTGCCGACTACCAGCGCGCAGGACTGCAGGCTCACGCTGTATTAGAGAACAATGCTATATGGGGAATGAGTGGCAACCAGGCGCTCAAGCTCTATGAGGGTTGGGTTAAGATGTCAACGAAGAGCGGACTCTTTGCGCAGGTAGGACGTGTTGCTCTGGCTTACGACGACGAGCGTATCATAGGTCTTAACGACTTCGCCACAGCGGCACTCTCGCACGACATTCTCCGATTAGGTTACGAAGGACACGGTCATAAGATTCACGCCATACTCGCCTACAACCAGAATGGCGACAGCATATATCACAGCACATACTACACCGATGGAGCCCAGCTGTACAAGACTATGCAGACCATTTGGTACCACTATGACGTGCCGTCGTTCCCGCTTGGCGTTTCCTTGCTCTTCATGAACCTCGGTCTTCAGGCAGGAAAGACAGACCCAAAGGAGTGGGACTACAAGACTAACCAGGCGAGAACCGTTTACCAACAGATGTACGGAACATACATTAACTTCCACCCCAAACTCTTCACTCTCGAGGGTTCTTACTACCGCCAGTCGGGAAAGAACGTCAACAGCGAGAAGTATGCACAGAAGATACGTGCTTGGATGGCAAGTGTCAAGGCTACCGTAAACCCATCCGACAAGTATGGATTTCTGGTGGGCTACGACCACCTCAGCGGTGACGATTATGTCCCTGTGTCATACGGCGGATGGGGATTGACATATCATGATGCTCTCAGGGGTTTCACCCCTCTTTACGGTTCAAGGACAAAGTTTTACGGCATCTTGGACTTCTTCTACGAGAGTGCCTACACATATGGTTTCACTCCAGGACTGCAGAATGCCTTTGTGGGAACCTTCGGAGTACCTGTAAAGAACCTCAACTGCGGATTCACATATCACTATCTGGCTACTGCGACAGGACTCAACAGACTAAAACGCACGTTGGGACACGCCTTCGAGTTTAACGCTTCGTACCAGTTCAACAAGGACATAGCACTTTATGCCGGATATACCCTTATGAATGGTACTGAAACGATGGCGCGACTGAAGCAGGGCGAGGGCAACAAGACCGCCCACTGGGGATGGTTCTCGCTGATAGTATCGCCTGACATCTTTAAGGCAAAGTGGTAAACACCATCAATCTATCTTGACGGCAGCGAAGGGTGCAAACTGCGCTGCCCTACTCTCCATAGACATCCGTTTATGGTGCTTAGGTTCGTAGTGTGGCAGGTTTATTATATCGGAATAATCGTTCATGCCTTATGTCCTCCTATTTGTTTATTACGTTCTATCGCTGTTGCCCCCTCGTCGAAGTTTAGTCCTCTGAGGATGGCATTCTTGCCGTAGCGTTGTTTTATCTTTAGCTGTGCTTCCTGCATGCGTCGTTCCTTCTCGAGTGCTTTCCTTTCCTCTTCGCGCTGTCTGTTCAGCGCCTCGTAGTCGGTGAAGATGTCAAGTTGCTCAGGCACCTTCTTGTTCTTTGTACTCTCCTCGCTCACCACGTTTGCCGCCGTTATGTTAAGTCGTCGCACAAGGAGGTCCGGGTTCACTATGCTGTCATAGAGCCCTTCTACTGCCTGCATGATGAGTCTTGATGACGATGTCTGCTGTTTCAGGTTCACCGTTCCGTGAGCATGTTTTGGCACCATACGTCCGTAGTAGTCCTTCGTCACCTCACCGTTATAGAGTGCTCGTATATCAGGATTTTCCAGACATTCCCTGTCATAGCTGACCGTTATTATGAGTTGGCTGGTAACAAGACGTCGCGACACCAGTTTCAGCGCCATCGCCTCCGCCATTTCCCTTATTACCACACGTGCTTTCTTGAAGTTGTAGGGCGACTGGAGCACCTGTCCACTGCTGAAGGAGTTTGTTGCCGGTCGGTATGCCTTTACCGCTTCTATGGTACACGGCTCCCATCCCCAGGCGTGGTCGATGAGCAGTTCTGCATTAACACCAAAGAGCTGGTACAGCAGTTTCTCGTTGTTCAACGATGTCCGCGCCAGCTTTCCCATAGTGTCTATGCCGTAGAGAGCTAGCCGTTCTGCAGTCCCCTTACCCACTCGCCAGAACTTGGTAATAGGACGATAGTCCCACAGCTGACGGCGGTAAGACATCTCGTCGAGTTCCGCAATGCGTACACCGTCGGCGTCGGCGGGAGCCTTCTTTGCCACGATGTCCATAGCCACCTTGCACAGATACATATTAGTACCTATGCCTGCCGTCGCTGTTATGCCCGTCTCCTTGAGCACGTCGCGTATCATCTTTATGGTGAGCTCGTGAGGTGTCATCTTGTAGCTGCGCAGGTAGTTGGTGACGTCCATGAACACCTCGTCGATGCTGTACACGTGGATATCCTCGGGAGCCACATACCTTAAATATATATTATATATCTTGTTGCTCACCTCCACATAGTGCGCCATCCGAGGCGGTGCTGCTATGTAATCTACAGCCCAGTCGGGATGTTCCTGGAGTTCCTTGTCGAACCACGACTTCCCCGTAAGCTGTCGTGAGGGCGACTTCATCTGACGTTCGTAGTTTACCTGGCGCAGTCGCTGCTGCACCTCGAAAAGACGTGCTCGTCCTCCTATTCCGTAAGCCTTCAACGACGGCGATACGGCAAGACAGATGGTCTTGTCGGTCCTCGACACGTCGGCAACAACAAGATTTGTCGTCAACGGGTCCAGTCCGCGTGCCACACACTCCACAGAGGCGTAGAACGACTTCAGGTCTATGGCTATATAAGAACGCTCCATAACTTGTGCAAAATTACAAAAAATTATTTATTATGGGTTACGGTTTATGAATTATTTTAGTATCTTTGCACGCATAAACCCTTTACAATGAAAAAACTTTTAGTATTTTTACTCATCATAACATCCCTCATTTCCTCATGCAGTCAGAGGGAGAAGAAGTATGTCATCGGCATTTCCCAGTGCTCTGACGACATCTGGCGCGAGAAGCAGAATGCGGAACTGCGAATGGCAGCGTACCTCAACGACAGCATAGAGTTGTGTTTTGCTGCCGCTTACGACAGCGACGAACGACAGGTACAGCAAATTGACAGTCTGCTGGAGGAAGGAATAGACCTGCTCATCGTGGCTCCCAACCAGGTGGCTACAATAAGTCCCGCCATAGACCGCGCCTACGACAAGGGTATTCCTGTAATTGTCTTTGAACGAAAGACAAACTCAAAGAAGTTTACCGCCCACGTTAGTGCCGACAACTACGAAATGGGCAACATGATGGGACGATACATAGCATCAAAACTGCACGGCAAAGGACAAGTCCTTGAGATTATGGGACTTAAAGGCTCTTCGCCAGCAATAGAGCGTCATAAAGGTTTTCAAGATGCGCTGAGGGAATATCCCGACATAACCCTCATAGACACCCTGCAGGGCGACTGGACCGAGCCCAGCGGGTATAATGCCGTGAAGGGCTGCAAGAGCGACCTGAGCAATGTAGATTACGTCTTTGGCGAGAACGACCGTATGGCGATAGGAGCACGTAAAGCCTTTATGGAAAGGAAGTTAGAAAGACTACCGAAGTTCTGTGGTATTGACGGTTTGCCTGGCGAGGACGGAGGAATAAAACTGGTTTGCGACTCCATTCTTGATGCCAGCTTTATTTATCCTACTCACGGAGACCTTATACTACAGATGGCTCTCAACATTCTTGAGGGAAAGCCCTATGAGAAAGAACAGCTACTTATGTCTGCCCTCGTCACTCACGATAACGCCAACGTGTTATACATGCAGGCAAAGGAGACCGACAGACAGACGGCTTATTTGGACCAGTTGCACAAGCGTGCCGACAATTATCTCCGCGAGATAAACACCCAGAAGCTCACTCTCCTGCTGGCACTTATCGTCATTGTGCTGCTGTTGGCAGTAATAGTGTTGTACTACCTGTACCGCAACGGCAAGATAACACTGCGTCGTCAACATGTTGTCAGCACGCTGTGGAACATGGACGAGAGTAAAATCGAGAAGAACGAGATTAAGATTAACGTTGACAAGGAGGATAATTACTTCATAACACACTTCAAGGAAGTTATAGAATCACGACTTGACGATAGCAACCTTAGCATTGAAGACCTCGCAGCCGACATGAACCTCAGTCGTGTACAACTCTATAGGAAGGTGAAGTCCGTTACAAATATGTCACCTGTGGAACTCCTGAGGACTGCAAGACTTAACCGCGCCTATCAGTTGCTCATCACAACAGAAAAGACTGTCAGCGAGGTAGCCTATGCCGTCGGTTTTTCTGCTCCATCGTACTTCACCAAGTGTTTCAAGGAGGAATACGGAGTGTTGCCCAACGATGTAAGATAGAGAAAAATCGTTCATTTTATAGTAAATTTGTTTCGTCGTAACAGGATTTACATCCTAAGAACGAAATTTTGCAGTCGAAAATCGCGACTGCATTTAATTTTGCGGCAAGTTTTAATTTCTACTAACTAAAAGCAATCACAAAAATGGAAAAACTCAAACGATTTCTGATGTGTGCCGCTTTGCTTTTCGCTTGTAATATTATAATGTACGCGCAAGAGCAAATCACCGGAACCGTTGTCGATGAGACCGGCGAAAGTGTTATTGGTGCCACAGTGATGGAGAAAGGTACTACGAACGGAGCCGTGACCGACTTCGACGGTAACTTTACTCTGAAAGTAAAAGCGGGTGCAACACTCGTATTCACTTATGTGGGTTATGCCACTCAGGAACTGCCCGCTGCAAAGGGTATGAAGGTAGTCCTGAAGAGCGACTCCCAGTTGCTTAACGAAGTGGTGGTAACAGGTTATACCACACAGCGCAAGGCCGACCTTACTGGTGCGGTATCTGTTGTTAGCGTTGACGAACTTGCCAAGCAGAACGAAAACAACCCGATGAAAGCCCTCCAGGGACGTGTTCCTGGTGTGAACATCGCAGATAAAGGTAATCTTTCGGGTGAGGCTACTGTTCGTATCCGTGGTATCGGAACGCTGAACGACAACGACCCTCTCTACATCATCGATGGTGTACCGACAAAGGCAAGTATGCACGACCTTAACGGTAACGATATCGAGTCTATTCAGGTGTTGAAGGACGCTGCATCGGCTTCTATCTATGGTAGCCGCGCTGCTAACGGTGTCATCATCATCACTACAAAGAAAGGTAAGGAAGGAAAAATCAAGGTCAACTTCGACGCCAGCATCGCTGCCTCTTTCTACAACAACAGAGTGAAGACTCTTAATGCAGAGCAGTGGGGACGCGCCTACTGGCAGGCATGCGTTAACGACGGTGTTGATCCTAATAATAACAGTCTCGGTTATAATTACGACTGGGGCTACGATAAGAACGGCGCTCCTCATCTCAATGGTCTCTCAATGAACATGTATCTGGACGATGAGGCAACCGTTCGTTCTGGCGATACCGACTGGTTCAAGGAGATTACACGTACTGGTGTTATCCAGCAGTACAACCTCTCTATCAGCAACGGTTCCGAGAAGGGTAGCTCCTTCTTCTCTTTAGGTTACTACAAGAACCTTGGAACTATCAAGGAGAGCCAGTTCAACCGTCTGTCAGCACGTGCCAACACAGACTATAAGCTGTTCGACGGCGCTGTTGTCATCGGTGAGAACTTCACCCTGAGCCGCACCGAGGGCAACGATGCTCCTGGTGGCATCATCGAGGGCGCCCTCCAGTTTAACCCTAACTACCCCATCCTCGCTGAGAATGGTGAGTTTGCACAGACCCTCGGCTCTTACTTCGAGCGCGAGAACCCGCTGAGCATCATCAACCGCAACAAGGACAACAAGTACACCACTTGGCGTACCTTCGGCGATGCTCACATCAGCATCACTCCTTTCAAGAACTTCATGATACGTTCTACCCTCGGTCTGGACTACACTCAGAAGCAGCAGCGCCGATTCCTCTACCCTGTTGCCAACGGTAAGGTAAAGAGCTCTGAAAGTGCTGCACAGAACATTCAGGAGCACTGGATGCGCTGGATGTGGAATGCTATCGCCACATATAACCTCGAGATAGGCAAGCATCGTGGTGACGCCATGATTGGTATCGAGTTAAACCGTCAGGATAATAATTTCACAAGTGCTCAACGCTATGAGCTTTCTATTCTCAACACTAACTACATGTGGCCGGGAGCCGGCACAGGACGTCAGTTAGTTGACGGTGGTGGTGACGGATTCTCACTGCTTTCTTACTTCGGAAAGGTTAACTACAACTATGCAGACCGTTACTTGGCTTCTGTAACAATACGTCGCGACGGTTCAAGCCGTTTCGGTAAGAATAACCGCTACGGTACTTTCCCATCTGTTTCTCTCGGATGGCGCCTCACACAGGAGGACTTCATGAAATCTACATCAAAGTGGCTTGACGACTTCAAGATTCGTTACTCTTGGGGACAGACCGGTAACCAGGAAATTTCCAACGTTGCACGCTACACCCTCTACAAGGCTGTCACATCAACCACACTGTGGTCTGGTGACGCTCCTGCTGGTTCTGCATACGACATCGCCGGTACCAACGGCGGTTCTATCCTCAATAGCGGTTACGTACGCACACAGCGCGGTAACGAAGATATCAAGTGGGAGACAACAACCCAGCACAACATCGGTTTCGACTTCGGACTCCTTGGCAACGAGGTTTACGGTAGTTTCGACTGGTTCCACAAGAAAACTACAGACATTCTTCTGCCTATGGACGGTATTGCTGCTATGGGTGAAGGTGCTATTCAGTGGATTAACGCCGGCGAGGTAAAGAACGTCGGATGGGAAGTTACAGCAGGTTATCGTCACAAGACATCCTACGGTCTTTCTTGGGATATCAACGGTAACATCAGCCGTTATAAGAACGAAATCACAAAACTTCCTGCAACAGTAGCAGCTAACGGTAATTTCGGTGGTAACAGTAAATTCTCTATCATAGGTCATCCAATGAAATCTGAAGTGGGCTACGTTGCTAACGGAATCTTCAGAAGTCAGGAAGACATTGACAACCACGCCATTCAGGAAGGTGCCGGCATCGGACGCATCCGCTATGCTGACCTCAATGGTGACGGTAGAATAACTGAGGACGACCAGACTTGGATTTTCGACCCAACTCCTAAGTTCTCTTGGGGTCTTAACATCTACTTGCAGTATAAGGATTGGGACTTCACTATGTTCTGGCAGGGTGTTCAGAGCGTTGACGCCAACACTCACGCTTTCAAGTCGCAGACAGACTTCTGGTCGAACACCAACATCAACATGCCTAACCTCAACAAGGGTGACCGCGTTCTCGACGCTTGGAGTCCTTCGAACCCAGGCAGCGGCATTCCTGCACTTACCAGATCAGACACCAACAGGGAAGGTCGTATGTCAACATACTATATTGAGAACGGCTCGTTTGCTAAGCTGCGTACTGTTCAGTTAGGCTATAATCTTCCTAAGTCTTTTGTTGAGAAGCTCATGCTTGAGCGCGTACGTCTGTACGTATCTGCTCAGAACCTTCTCACTATCAAGAGTAAGAACTTCTCTGGTGTAGATCCCGAGGCATTCATCGGAGCAGGAGAAGCAAAGTCAGGATTTGACTATCCTATTCCTCTCAACGTAACATTCGGACTTAACGTATCATTCTAATTGAAAAACGAAAATAATATGAATACTAAGAATATATTATATATAGGTCTTGTTTGCTGCGGCCTGACTCTTTCTTCTTGCTCCAGCTTCCTCGACGACCAGGTGCCACAGGGTACTCTGACACAGGACGAGGTAAAAGACCCAAAATATGTTGACAATGTCATCCTGTCTGCCTACGCAGGTCTGGTGACCCTTGAAGATATGAACTCGTCGTTCTCCCTTTGGAACTACGACACTCGCTCTGACGACGCCTACGTTGGTGGTGCCAACGACAACGACGGTGGAGAGTTCCACGTTATGGAAAAGGCTAAAGGTATCATGACTACCGACTGGCCATACTCTGACATTTGGAATCGTTTCTACAAGTATCTGTCTCGTGTATCTTTGTCATTAGACATGCTCTCCGAGGCTGATCAGGGCAATACAACCATCCAGCAGCGTACAGCGGAGATGAAGTTCCTCCGTGCTTACGGACACTTCCAGTTGAAGCGCTTGTTCAAGAACATTCCTTTCGTTAACAGACTCCACATGACAGAGGACGATTACAACAACCTCTCGAATACGGAATATACTAACGACCAGGGATGGCAGCAGATTATTAACGACCTCGAGGATGCTTACAAGGTTCTTCCTGTTACACAGGCTGACAAGGGCCGTCCTACAAAGGCTGCCGCTGCCGCATTCCTTGCAAAGGTTTATCTCTACAAGGCTTATCATCAGGACGACACTAAGTCGCACAGGGTTACCTCCATCAACGAGGCTGAGCTGAAGAAGGTTATCGAATACACAGACCCTTCCATCTACTCTGGCTACGGTCTTGAGAGCGACCTTCACAACAACTTCCGTCCTGAGGAGCAGTTCGAGAATGGCAAAGAGGCTATCTGGTCTATCCAGTACTCTAAGAACGACGGTACCACCTATGGTAACCTGAACTTCGCTTACCGTCTTATCGTTCCTTGTGTTCAGGGAATCCTCGACTCTGGTTGCGACTTCTACAAGCCTTCTATCAATCTTGTGAATGCTTACCGCACCAATGCTGACGGTCTGCCTCTTGTTGACGCTACTGCTGCCGACTATGAAGTTGGTTCTTCACAGACCGTTGACCCACGTCTCTTCGAGACAGTAGGTGTGCCTGGCACTCCTTATATGTTCAACGATAACTTCATGATGTCAAAGACAAAGAACTGGGGACGCGGCAACGGCGATTACGGCTACAACGTTTCTCTTAAGCACAACGTTGACCCAGCGCTCCTCGACATCTATCTCTTTAACGCTGACAACCAGTTGGCATCATCAATGAACCGCATCGTGTTCCGTTATGCTGACGTTCTCCTTATGCGTGCTGAGGCATACGCACAACTGGGACAGACAGGTCAGGCTATCGACTTGGTTAACCAGGTTCGTGACCGCGCTATCGGTCTGGTAAATGCCAGCGTGGTTTCACGCTACGCCAGCAAGTTCAACGTGCACTACGCCATCAAGCGCTACAACGGCACTTACAGCAAGGAAGAGGCTATAAACATAGTAAAGACGGAGCGTCGTCTTGAGCTGGCTATGGAAAGCGAGCGTTTCTTCGACCTCGTACGTTGGGGCGACGCAGCGCAAGTTATCAATAAGTTCTACACCGAAGAAAGCAAGAAGCTTAACTTCCTCTCTGGAGCTCAGTTCACTGCCGACAAGAACGAGTATTTGCCAATTCCTGACAAGCAGTATTCAGCTTCTAACGGTCACTACACACAGAACATTGGCAATTGGTAAACGTAATAACGTAATAACGAAAAAATTATGAAAAAGAACATTATAAAGTTTATCGCAGGCGTAGCACTCTGCTGCATTGCTTCACTCTTCGTAGCATGTAGTGATGACAACACCAGCATGAACGTTGGCGGCAAATGCCTTGTTGAGGAACTGGTTCTCAACGAGAAATATGTTGCTACCATAAACAACGCGACGCGAACAATAAAGGTGAAGGTACCTGTTGACTTCAACAAGAAGAGCGATATGGTAGTCACCAGCCTGAAGCTCTCTGACGGTGCTAAGGCTAATATAAAGGTGGGCGACCACATCAATCTTCAGGGCGACCAGCGTTTACACGTAGTTAATGGCGACCTTACTCTCGACTACCAGTTAGCAGTACGCAACGACGAGGCAGAACTTAAGCTCTTCATCCTTGAAGGCGTCAAGGGAGCAATAGACCAGACCACCAAGACGGTTACTGTTTCTATTACCGGCGGTGGCGACATAGACCTTTCTAACGCTACCTTCGAGGCAACAGTCAGCGAGGACGCAGAGTGTATTCCTGCAAGTGGTACTAAGGGCAACTTCACAGAGCCCTTCAAACTCACCGTAAAGGACAACACTGCCGAGACGGTATATACTGTTGTCGTTACCCTTATACAGTATCCTGTTGCAGTATTCATCGGTAATGCAGAGACCGTTGAACAGCTGGGCGACGAGGAGAAGGCTGCCGCTAAGTGGCTCACCTCTAACATCGCCGGTTCTGCTTACATCTCTTGGAAGGATGTTACTGAGGAAATACTCTCTAAGTGTCAGTTCGTATTCATCCATCGTCAGACTCCTGCATACCAGCAATACTCTGACTTCACCTCTGGTGAGCCAGGCGCTATGGCTGCTCTGCCAATACTGAAGGATTACTGGAAGCGTGGCGGCGGTATCGTTCTGCAGCGTATGGCTGTTGACTACGCAGCTGCTCTTGGTGCTATGCCTGAGACAGGTTGTCCTAACAACTGTTGGGGCGGTGGTGGCGAAGGCGGTCCTAAGATGGACGACAACCCCTGGACACTGCCTGTCATCGACAAGACACACCCACTGTGGCAGAACTTCGTTGTTAACCCAACGAACCCAGAAGCATTCTACACCCTTGACAAGGACTACACCATCTGTAACTCAGCATCTCAGTATCACTGGGACGGAGTAAGCGGTGACGCCCTATACGCTAAGTTCGACGAAGTAACAGGCGGCAAGGCACGTCGTCTTGTAGGTAACGAGAACGAGGTATCTTCTTGGGAGCTCAAGAACTTCAACGGAGAGTTCGGCAAGGGAGGTATCATCTGCTTCGGTTCCGGTCTGTTAGACTGGTACTCTCCTACTCCATACGTCTCAGTATATCACGAGAACCTGAGTACACTTCTGATGAATGCATATAACTATCTGAAAAACGAATAAAATTAGGAACCATGAAATATAAATTATCAATTATCGGAAGTCTGGTGTACTGCGCCGTTGGTGCAGCCTTCACCTCTTGCTACAACGAATATGACGCCCCGGGCGAGACCGTAAAGGACTGGGCGGGCACATCAGAGCGTTTCGTTCCTACTGACGAGAGAGGTTTCACCACATTCTACACCCCATATATGATTAAGCCTACCGACAACGTAGGTGGTGTAGGTGACCCAATGCCTTTCTACGATGCAAAGAATAGCGAGTTCAAGGTGCTGTACCTTCAGGACTACGCAAACAATAAGGCTTACTGTTTCCACCCATATTGGGGCTTGAAGACAAAGGACTGCTCAAGCTACGAGTCACTGGGTGAGATACTCTCTGCTGGAAGCAACGACTTCCAGCAGGATGCAGCCCTCGGAACAGGTTGCTGCTTCTACAACGAGGCTGACGGTCTCTACTACATCTACTATACTGGCGAGAACGGCAAATGCACTAACCGCCAGGTGGTGATGCGCGCTACTTCGCCAGACTTCAAGACGTGGACCCGCGACAACCTGTGGCAGCTCAACGGTCCTGAGTACGGATATAACGGTTTCGACTTCCGCGACCCACAGATATTCAAGGGCGACGACGGCAAGTTCCACATGATTATCGCTACTCGTCCTCAGGCTGGCGGCAACGGCATCTTTGCCGAGTTCGTCTCTGCCGACATGAAGAACTGGGAGAACGCCGGCAGCTTCCCTATGGTGTGGGACCGTTTCTGCGAGTGTCCTGACGTATTCAAGATGGGCAACTGGTGGTATCTCGTTTACAGTGAGTCGTTCAAGACCTCTTGGAGCCGTAAGGTTAAGTACATGATGGCTGACTCTTGGGAGAACCTGAAGAAGTGCTTCAACGACCCAGGTGCCAACTGGCCTAAGGACGGTCGCGAGGGTGTTCTCGACTCACGTGCTTTCTATGCCGGCAAGACAGCCTCTAACGGTACCGACCGCTACATCTGGGGATGGTGCCCCTACCGTCCTGTTGACGACATCGACGAACGTAACATCAACGTAGGTGCTGGCGACGGCAACGAACCTAAGTGGGGAGGTGCTCTCGTTTGTCACAAGGTGCTGCAGCACGAAGACGGTACTCTTACCCTTACCGCTGTTCCGTCACTTAATAACAAGTACAACAAGCCACAGACTGTCCGCGAGATGGAGAGCAAGGGCTATGCTAACGGCAAGCTCACCGGCGAGGGCGCTTACGTGCTCTACAACCGTCTGGGTTATCACAACCACATGAGTTTCACCGTTAAGACAGCCGGCAATACCGACAAGTTCGGTGTTTCGCTGTTCCGCGGCTCAGACTCTAAGAAGTACTACACTATGGTATTCAACCCTGAGGGCGAAAACGACCGTAAGATTAATATGGAGCAGGAAGGCGCTGAAGGTAAGGGCTTCATCGAGGCTGTTGACAGCTATAAGTTCCAGCGTCCTACTGACAACGTGTACAACATTGACATCTATACAGACAACTCTGTATTTGTAATATATGTCAACGACAACATCTGCTACACAATGCGTCTTTATGGCATCCAGAAGAACTGCTGGAGTATAAATAATTATGGTGGAGAAATAGAAGTTAGTAATTTAAAGGTTTCTGCCTATTAATTAAAGTAGGTATTAGTTTTTTGAGAGGTAAAAAAGATTGTTTCAGGAATTTTTTATAATTTTGCAGACAGAAGAACAAAATACTAACCTAAAATGAAGAAATATTTATTAGCAATTATCGTTGTGGCACTCTCGGCTACCGGCACTATGGCTCAGTCTTTGCAACTCTTGGGCAAGAACCACGCTATGCAGCGCATAGAGGTAAACAGCCGTTACCTGCTTCTGCCTGTTCAGGAGCGCGAGGACATCGCATCAGTAAAGGTAATGGTGAACAACCAGGAAGTGAAGTCGCTGAACATCCGTCTGGCTGTTGACAAGATTGACTTCTACGTACCACTCGAGATAAAAAAGATTACCGACAAGGTGGGTAGCAACAAGGTGCTGCTGGACATCTTCTTTCACGGTGACCGCCGCTATACTGGCGCCATGAAGGACTTCATCTGCTGGAAGGAGATGAAACAGAGCGACACCTTCGACACCACTAATCGTGAGGCTTTCCGCCCCGCCTATCACCACACGCCCGCCTACGGCTGGATGAACGACCCCAACGGAATGTTCTACAAGGACGGTGTCTATCACCTCTACTATCAGTGGAACCCCTACGGCTCTATGTGGGAGAATATGACTTGGGGACACTCTACCTCACGCGACCTTATTCACTGGGAGGCACAGCCTACAGCTATAGAGCCCGACGCGCTGGGTACCATATTCAGCGGCTCGGCAGTAGTTGACAAACCCAACGACCGCGTTGTGGCTTTCTACACCTCGGCAGGCGAGAAGAGTCAGGTACAGTCGATGGCTATCTCTAAGGACAACGGCAAGACCTTCGAGAAATACGACGGCAACCCCGTGCTGGTAAGCACCCAGGAGGACTTCCGCGACCCTAAGGCGTTCTGGAACCCTGAGCTGCAGAAGTGGAACCTCATCCTTGCTGTAGGACAGGAGATGCACATCTACTCTTCGTCGAACCTCAAGGACTGGACCTTCGAGAGCTCTTTCGGCAAGGGCTACGGTTGTCACGACGGCGTTTGGGAGTGTCCTGACCTCGTAAAGCTGCAGGTTCGCGGCACCGACAAACAAAAGTGGATGCTCATCTGTAACATCAACCCTGGCGGTCCTTACGGCGGCTCTGCAACACAGTATTTCATTGGCGACTTCGACGGTCATAAGTTCACCTGCGACCATAAAGACACCCGCTGGATGGACTACGGCAAGGACCACTATGCGGCAGTAACTTTCGACAACGCTCCCGACGGTCGCCACATCATCCTCGCGTGGATGTCTAACTGGCAGTATGCCAACCAGGTGCCCACAAAGCAGTACCGCTCGGCAAACAGCATACCGCGCGACCTCGACCTCTTTGAATATGACGGCAACATCTACTGCGGAGTAACTCCTTCCAAGGAACTCCTCACCCTTCGCGACAAAGTGGTAAAGAACGTACCAAGGACGGGCGAGATAGTTGTCGATACTAAGGGCTCGTGCGAAGTGGTGCTGTCAAACCACTTAGGCGAACAGGTAGTGATGAAGTACGACGCTGCAGCAAAGACCTTCAGCATGGACCGCACACGTAGCTATGCCAGCTTCAGCGAGGCATTCCCCTGCGTAACCACAGCACCCGTATATGGCGATATAAGACAGCTGCGCATATTCCTGGACAACAGCAGCATAGAGGTCTTCGACGCAGAAGGTCGTATGGCTATGACAAACCTCGTATTCCCTACAGAACCGTATAACAGGCTTACCGCTAAGGGATGCAAGACTACTATATATAAATTTGAGAATTAAGAATTAGGAATTGATAATTATGATATGCTTCAAGGCACGAACAACAACGGCGTACAAGGTAATCATAATTCTCAATTCTCAACTATCAATTCTAAATTAATTAACAATTGACAATTATGAAAACAAATAAACTGGCAATAATCCCCGTAATGCTCTGCTTCTTCTGCATGGGTTTTGTAGATTTAGTGGGCATTGCTTCAAACTATGTCAAGGAAGACCTTGGACTTTCTGACTCAGTAGCTAACGTCTTCCCGTCGTTGGTATTCTTCTGGTTCCTGATCTTCAGCGTTCCTACCGGTATGCTGATGAACAAGATAGGTCGTAAAAAGACCGTACTGCTGTCGCTCCTGGTTACGGTAGTATCACTGTTCCTGCCGCTCCTTGGCGAGAGCTTCGCAGTAATGCTGATAGCCTTCTCGCTGTTAGGCATCGGCAACGCACTCATGCAGACATCGCTTAACCCGCTGGTATCTACCGTTATGGGTGGCGGCAACTTAGCCTCAACACTCACCTTCGGACAGTTTATCAAGGCTATAGCATCGTTCTCTGCACCCTATCTGGCTATGTGGGGAGCAACACAGGTCATCCCTTCTTTCGGCTACGACTGGAAGGTGCTCTTCGCCATATTCTTTATCGTTGGCGCCTGCTCCACACTGTGGCTTGCCGTAACACCTATCGACGAAGCGCCTATCGAGGGTAAGCCCTCCACTTTCGTTGAGTGCATAAAACTCTTAGGCACCCCCATCGTGCTGCTCTCGTTCTTCGGCATCATGTGTCATGTGGGCATCGACGTGGGTACCAACACCACAGCTCCGAAGATACTCATCGAGCGCCTGGGAATGTCGCTCAACGACGCCGCCTTTGCTACGTCGCTGTACTTCATCTTCCGTACCATAGGCTGTCTTACGGGCTCCTTCTTCCTCCGTATGCTTAAGATGCGCACATTCTTCATCATCTCTGTCGTCATGATGGCTCTGTCAATGATAGGCATGTACGTCGGCGACGAACCTTGGGAGCTTTACGTTGCTATCGCCCTCGTGGGTTACGGCAACTCTAACGTCTTCTCTATGTGTTTTGCCACAGCTCTTGAAGCAATGCCGCAGAAGCAGAACGAGGTTAGCGGACTTATGATTATGGGACTCTTCGGCGGTACCATCTTCCCTCTCCTCATGGGCTTCATGAGCGATGCTATGGGACAGGCAGGAGCCGTCCTGGTAATGGCGGTAGGCGTTATCTACCTGTTTACTTACATCAAGCAATTAACAATTGAAAATTGAGAATTGAGAATTGAGAATTACGAAACAACGTTCGGCGCCTACGGGGAAAGCCAATTGAGAGAATTGAGTGAAGAATTAACCATTAACCATTAACCATTAACCATTAAAAACAATCATTATTATGGAAAAGAGATATATCGTTGGTCTTGGTGAGGCACTGTGGGACGTGCTTCCGGAAGGCAAGAAACTTGGTGGTGCACCAGCAAACTTCGCATACCACGCAGGACAGTTCCTCGGACAGGAGAACACGCTGGCTATCAGCGCACTGGGACAGGACAAACTGGCGGAAGAGACCATTGACTCACTCAAAGAGCACAAACTTAACTACCTTATGCCTCAGGTACCCTACCCCACAGGAACCGTTCAGGTTACTCTCGACGAACAGGGCATACCAACCTACGACATCAAGGAGAACGTGGCTTGGGACAACATCCCCTTCACCGACGACATCGAGAAGGTGGCACGCAACTGTCGTGCCGTATGTTTCGGCTCGTTGGCACAGCGTAACGTCGTGTCACGCGAGACAATATACAAGTTCCTCGACAGCACTCCCGCCGACTGCGTGAAGATTTTCGACATCAACCTGCGTCAGCAGTTCTACTCCAAGGAAGTCATCAAGGAGTCGCTGCGTCGTTGTAACATCCTTAAGATCAACGACGAGGAGCTTGTCCTCATAGGGCGTATGTTCGACTACCCAGGACTCGATATGGAGAATAAGTGCTGGCTCATCCTGGGCAAGTACAACCTTGACATGCTGGTACTCACCTGCGGCACCAACGGCTCTTACGTCTTCACACCGGGCGCTATGTCGTTCCGCGAGACTCCTAAGGTAGCTGTTGCCGACACCGTTGGCGCCGGCGACTCCTTCACGGGTTCTTTCTGTGCCGCCATCCTTGCGGGCAAACCCGTTTCCGAGGCTCATCGCATTGCTGTCGATGTAAGCGCATACGTTTGTACGCAGAACGGTGCTATGCCGACACTTCCCCCCGAATTATTAAAGTAGATACATAATTCTGTTAAAAATGAAAGAAGCCCGATACCACCTGCTCACAGAACAGATAAGCGCACTCATCGACGGCGAAGACGACCTCATAGCAGTTATGAGCAACGTCTGCGCAGCCATCCACGAAACGATGGGGTTCTTCTGGACAGGCTTCTACAGAGTCGTTGGCGAAGAACTCGTCTTAGGACCCTTTCAGGGTCCTGTGGCGTGTATGCACATAGCCTACGGACGCGGCGTCTGTGGCACAGCGTGGAAAGAGCAGCGCACCATCGTAGTGCCCGACGTAGAACAGTTCCCGGGCCACATAGCCTGCAGCAGTCTCTCGCGCTCCGAAATCGTGGTGCCGCTCCTCTCCCCCACCAACCAGGTTGTTGCCGTCCTCGACATCGACAGCCGCGAACTCGCCACCTTCGACGATACAGACAAGGAGTATCTGGAGCACATCTGTAACATCATTACCTCCAAATGTATGGATATTAGCACAAAATGTAAGTAAAAATAAAGAAAAAAACAACAAATTATCGTTTGTTCTAATTTTTATGTGTAATTTTGCAGCCATATTTTTAAGGTAACAAGAAAAAAACAGAATTATGAAAGTAGCTATTGTGGGCGCCAGTGGCGCAGTAGGTCAAGAACTCCTACGCATCTTAGACGAACGTAACTTCCCCGTTGACGAACTCCTGCTGTTCGGTTCCGAACGCTCTGCAGGACGAAAATACACCTTCCGCGGTAAGGACGTTGAAGTAAAGCTCCTTCAGCATAACGACGACTTCAAGGGTGTTGACATAGCATTCACCAGCGCAGGAGCAGGCACCAGCAAGGAGTTTGCAGAGACCATCACGAAGTATGGTGCCGTGATGATCGACAACTCCAGCGCCTTCCGTATGGACAGCGACGTGCCCCTCGTCGTTCCCGAGTGCAACGCCGAAGATGCCCTCAACCGTCCTCGTGGCATCATTGCCAACCCTAACTGCACCACCATCATGATGGTTGTCGTTCTGCAGCCACTCGAGAAAATCTCGCACATCAAGCGCATCCACGTAGCAAGCTACCAGAGCGCTTCAGGCGCAGGAGCAGCAGCTATGGCGGAACTGCAACAGCAGTACAAGGAAATGGTAGAGACCGGCGAGGTAAAGACCATCAAGAAGTTCGCCCACCAGCTGGCATATAACGTCATTCCGCAGATTGACGTCTTCCAGCCCAACGGCTACACCAAGGAAGAGATGAAGATGTACAACGAGACACAGAAGATTATGCATACCGACGCCAAGTGCTCCGCAATGTGTGTCCGCGTCAGCTCACTCCGCAGCCACTCCGAATCAGTATGGATTGAGACCGAGCGTCCCATCAGCGTCGAGGAAGCCCAGAAGGCTATCGCCGCAGCACCAGGCTGCCAACTCGTTGACGACCCCGCCAACCTCGTATATCCCATGCCTTTAGAAACAGCAGGCAAAGACGACGTCTTCGTAGGTCGTGTACGTAAAGACCTCGCCGACGACAACGGACTCACCTTCTGGCTCTCAGGCGACCAAATCCGTAAGGGTGCCGCCCTCAACGCAGTACAAATCGCCGAGTACCTCATCTCAGTAGGGAAATAAGTAAAAATAAAGAATAAAAGCGGAGCCAAAAGCTCCGCTTTATTTTGTGCGCCTGACAGGACTCGAACCTGCACGTCGCGGGACACTAGATCCTAAGTCTAGCGCGTCTACCAGTTCCGCCACAGGCGCAAAGTGGGTGCAAAGTTAAGAAAAAGAGTGCGGAATACCAAATAATTGTACCGCTAATTTGCTAGTATTGCAAGTTTTTTATACTTTTGCACTTATAAAAGGGCTTTATGATGAAGAGAACAGGACTTATAATACTAATACTATTAACAGTAACATTGAACGTTGGTGCACAGAGCATTCAAAAGAGATTGACACTGACTCCTAGGGTGGGTGTGAATACTTCGAACGTCAGTGGTATGGACTGGTACTCAGGTGAAGGTGAGGATGTAAAAGTTGAGGCTTCTATTGACACCAAACGAAAGTGGAGTATAACAGTGGGATGCGACATTGAATACCTGTTAACACGCAGACTAGGACTATCCGGTGGACTATACTATGCGGACGAAGGATATAAATACGAAGGAGAGCGCGTACATCTGCACCAGTTCGTAATGCCTATGATGGCAAATTTCTATATTCTACCAGGATTGGCAGTAAAGGGCGGAATCAGTGTTGACGGAATGATTAATGCACGAAGCAAGTGCGCAGGAATGTCAAGGAATATACTTAACTACACAAAGACGGTGGGACTGTCAATTCCAGTGGGACTATCAATGGACATAAAACAGCTGACTATTGATGTACGCTACATGTTCGGCATTACAGACTGGTGCGACAATCGTCAGTTGAATAAGGCTGGAACAAACTGGCACACCAACTCACTCTGGATGACGTTAGGTTACAGAATAGGAATACACTAAACAATTTTTATTGTCAGCGTCTGAGGATTGAAGGTGATGCCCGGACGATTGATGAAGGCGGAGAGTTTTCCGTTATCGGCAAGCTGCTGTGGAGTGCCAAGACTGATGCCGTCGGGTGCCATAAGCCACAGCTCGTCGGCTATCTGCAGCGCTAACTCCATATCGTGGGTGGAGAGGAAGATTATCTTGTCGGTATCGTGACTGAGACGACGGAGGAGCTGCAGCATCTCTACCTTCGAGGGGTAGTCGAGGAAGGCTGTGGGCTCGTCGAGGAAGATAACGGGGGTCTGCTGGGCGAGAGCCTTTGCTATCATCATCTTCTGGCGTTCGCCGTCGCTGAGTGTCTGTATCATACGACTACGGAGATGTGTTATGCCGACGAGTGACATACTCTCTTCGACGACTGCCTTGTCGTCATTGCCGAGGGTGCCCCAGAACCCTGTATATGGGGAGCGTCCAAGACCTACGATGTCCTCGACGGTCATATTCTGCACGTCGGGCTTACCGGTAAGGACGATGCCTATGACGTGCGACAGCTCCTGGTCGGAGAAGTCGGAGAGAGGACGACCATCGACGACGATGTTTCCTGACAGCATGGGCTGGAACGCCGAGAGGGTACGCAGAAGGGTGCTCTTGCCTATTCCGTTGGAGCCGACAAGACACGTCAGACATCCGCTGCGTAACGTGGCGTTGATATTGCCGGCAACGGTTTTGCTATTTCCTTTCTCGGAATAGCCGATGGTGAGGTTCTGTAGTTCAATTGTTGACATGACTTCTTACAAATTCTATTATGGTATCTTCGCCACGAAGGAAGTCCTCGTCGGTGAGGTCCACCTTGTGGTCGGGTTCTATGCCGAACTCTGTGCTCTGACGCTGGCGGTCGTACATAGGACAAGCCGAGAAGCGTACGCTCCACCCGTTGGGCAGCTCGCTGGAGAAGGGCATTCCTGCTCCCCCACCCGTCTTGTCGCCCACGACGACAACGTTAGGACAGCACTTCATATATTTCACGAACTCGTTGGCGGCGCTATAGACGCTGCGATTGGTGAGCAGGAAGACCTTCTTCTGCCAACGCACACCGCTGGAGGGTTTCAGTCGTTGTTCCTCCATATCGGAGAAGTCGTTATGTCCCGTGCCGGTCTTATGTCGCATATAGCCCACGAGTATCTCTTCGTTAGTAAAGCGGGCAGCGCACTTCTCTGCCGCCGTAATCATTCCTCCGCCGTTGTTGCGCACATCGACGATGAGTGCCCTGCACGGTGCGAGGTTAAGGAGAACCTCGTCAAGGTTTCCGTCGCCGGGTTCCGTCTGGAAGGAACCGATATACACATAGCCCACGTTGTCGTCGAGGGTACGATAGCGTACGGTGCCCGCAATCTTGTAGTCGGTGCCGAGATAGCGCCGTTGCAGGGTGTCGCTGAAATTTGAGGGGTAGTCCTCGTGCCAAGCCCAGTAGCGTCCCATATCGAAGGGTGCGTAGAGGTTCACATGACCGTCGCGCAACTCGGAGAGCATAGCCGACAGCAGGTCGAAGAGCTGCTGACGTGAGAGGCTGCCCGCCGCCTGCGGAGCATAGCGCGAATGGACAGCATTCCAGTCGACGTTCTTCTCGTCGAAGAAACAGTAGTGCTCGTCCATGATGTGCCACAGCGCCTCGAAGTTTCCGCGCGTATCGTCGTTGTACTCCTCCTGATCGACGCAGGAAGTGAGGAGCAGGAGGCAGAACGCGAGGTACGAGATGCGAGGCGCGAGGTGCGAGATGCGAGGTGCGATTATATTCTTTTTCATAACTCTCTTATCTTCGTTACACTGAATTTCCTCACGAAGCCTATGACGAACAGGTGGGAGTAGTCATGATACTTCAGGTTGTTAACCTTAGACTGCTGGTAGTCGCCGAGATACCCCACGCGGAAGGTAGTCTTCCACAGTTGGAAGTCGAGGGTCAGCATGTGGCGCATTGATGGTGCCGAGAACGGTGTTGTGACTACTACATTGCGGTCGTAGTTGCCGCGATTGAATATCTCGTAGTACGACTGTCCGTAGTTTGGCGAGAACATGACGCCGAGTACAGGCACAGACAGCTCATAGCCCAGGTGGAAGGGTTTCTTCCACAGCCGGAAGTGCCACGTAGCTGCTGCCGACGGGCTGGCGTTGATGCTTGCACGCAGCTGAGCGGGGTTATTGGTGTTACGGGTATTGTAGAGGAAGCCGAGGTTCAGGTCGCCCATACCTCCCACCCTAAGGTCTATACTATTAAGGTGGAGATTATAGTGGCGTCCCCAGCTGAGCATATACATGCCTCCAAGTTGTGAGGCATCCTTGGAACGCGGTTTGCTACGTGCGAAATAGCCCTGATGGACTATCTCCGTTGTCCACAGACGTCCCGGACGCTGACGTATGGTGTGGTCAACGAAGCGCAGTTCTGTTCCAGAATAATGTTCCTGCGAGAGATAGGTATCGAGGATGCGCGTAGCACCGATACCAATCATTTTGGAATTGGTAACTATCTTATCCTGGGCATTCGCCAGGAGGGGGAAGAGCAGTATGAACAGCAGCCTAATCCTCATCTCCGAAGAGGTTTAATTGGAGGGGTTCGGAATTCTCGGAAGGTTCGGAATTCTCGGAGGGTTCGGAATTCTCGGAAGGTTCGGTATTCTCGGAAGGTTCAGGAGTTTCCTCGGAAGGTTCGGAATCTTCCGGAAAGCGCTGTGGCTCAAGTTCCTCGATATCAGCAATCTCCCACGTACTTATGCGTTTACCCTTAGCCTTGAAGCCCTTGACAGAGATGAACTGCTCAGCATCAATCTCCATAGGTTCACGGTAGGAGTCGTTGCCGCCGAAGGTAACACGTATTAGCGGATAGACAACGTCGGTAAGGATAATGAGTTTAGACTCCGCATTCTCGCCGAGGAAGTTCTGTTTGCGTTTAGACGCCTCCATGAGGAAACGTTTGATGTACGGGAAACCGTCGTTGTCGGCATCGTAGAGGACAGCCGTCCACACCTTGTCGGCGCGGAACTTCTCTATGCGCAGGATGTTGTCCTCGTAGTGGTTGTTGATGTCGAAATTGCTGAGGTAGTAGTCGCCGTTATCGAGTATCACGAGTATGCTGTCGCCGTCGTTGAACTCGCCCAGATACTTTCCGTGTTCGTCGTGGTTAAGACGTTTTATGTCGGTATCGAACCAGATCTTCCTTCCGCCGAGTGTAGAGCGTCCGTGACTCTTCAGCGAGATGCGGTTTACAGGGTTCTTTGTAAGTACGTTACCCTTTGAGGCGCGTCCCTTGATGATTATCTCGGAGAAGTCCTTCTCGAAGAACAGTTTCTTTATCTTCGGTCCCGGGTCTAACGTCACCTTGATAACCTCCGCCTCGCCGTTAGGATTGCTGGTGAAGTAGAGCACACGACTGCCCGGAGTGCCCTGAGTGAGGTCGTACTCCTTGTCGCGGGTTACCGACGTGACGTTGAAGCGCTTAATATAGCAGAAGCCCTTCTTGCCGTCGCGATAGACGACGTTGTACGTGGTGCGGTTGTCGTTCTTCTTGAACACCTGAATATGCTGAATATTCTTGCCGACGAACAGTTTCTCGGCAACCTTCATAACCTTGTACTTACCATCTTTATAGAAGATGATGATATCGTCGATATCGGAGCAGTTACATACGAACTCGTCCTTCTTCAACGATGTTCCGATGAAGCCGTCCTGACGGTTGATGAAGAGTTTCTGGTTAGCATCGACAACCTTAGCCGCCTCGATGGTGTCGAAGTTCTTTATCTCCGTGAGACGTGGGTGGGCAGCGCCGTACTTATCCTTGAGATAGCGGAACCAGTCGGCAGTAACCTCCACCATATTCTTCAGTTTGCCGTCAATCTCGTCGATCTCCTCCTTGATGCGTGCCATGAGTTCGTCAGCCTTGTCCTTATTGAACTTAAGGATGCGCTGCATCTTTATCTCGAGCAGACGGAGGATGTCGTCCTTGGTAACCTCGCGAACCATCTGCGGGTAGAACGGGGTGAGTCTCTCGTCGATGTATTCGCAGACGGCATCGACGTTAGGAGCATTCTCGAACTTTTTGTCCTTATAGATACGCTCCTCAATGAATATCTTCTCAAGCGATGCGAAGTGGAGCTGTTCGAGGAGTTCGCCCTTACGAATCTCGAGTTCCTGACGAAGAAGGTCCTTGGTGTGTTCCACATTGTGCCTGAGGACATCGCTGACAGTGAGGAACTTAGGCTTATCATCCTCTATGACGCAGCAGTTCGGGGAAATGTTTATCTCGCAGTCGGAGAAAGCGTAGAGGGCGTCAAGGGTCTTGTCGGACGACGCTCCCGGTGCCAGCTGCACCTGTATCTCGACGTTTGCTGCCGTGTTGTCGTCAACGTGACGCGCCTTTATCTTGCCTTTGTCGATGGCCTTGAGGATGGTCTCGATGAGTGTTGTGGTGGTCTTGCCAAAAGGTATCTCGCGGATTACGAGAGTCTTGGAATCGACCTTTTCTATCTTTGCGCGCACCTTGAGAACTCCGCCACGCTGTCCGTCGTTGTAGCGCGAAACGTCTATGCTGCCGCCTGTGGGGAAGTCGGGATAGAGCACGAAAGGACGTCCGTAGAGGTAATCGACGGCAGCGTCGCAAATCTCGCAGAAGTTATGAGGAAGAATCTTTGTAGATAGACCGACGGCGATACCCTCGGCACCTTGTGCCAACAGCAGCGGGAACTTCGCAGGCAGCGTTATCGGCTCCTTGTTACGTCCGTCGTAACTAAGCTGCCACTCGGTGGTCTTGGGGTTAAAAACGGTGTCAAGGGCGAACTTCGAGAGGCGCGCCTCGATATAACGAGGTGCTGCGGCGCGGTCGCCGGTGAGGATATTTCCCCAGTTTCCCTGAGTCTCCACAAGGAGGTTTTTCTGTCCCATCTGCACAAGAGCGTCGCCGATGGAGGCGTCGCCGTGAGGGTGGAACTGCATGGTGTGACCAACGATATTAGCCACCTTGTTAAAGCGTCCGTCGTCCATGCGCTTCATAGAGTGCATGATGCGTCGCTGCACGGGTTTGAAACCGTCCTCGATGTGGGGGATGGCTCGGTCTAATATAGAGTATGAGGCATAGTCAAGGAACCAGTTGCGGTACATTCCGCTAAGATGATGCACCATAGAGGCATCGAACCTGTTCGTAGGAGTATAGTCAGAATGACCCAACTCTCCTGACTCTTCTATCTCGTCGTTTACTTCGTTGTTCTTTATCTCGTCGTCCATAGGTTGTTTGTTTCTGCATGCAAAAATACGAAAAAAAACGAGAAAGATGCAAATTATAACTATAAAAAAATGGCGACAGCACTAATTTAAGCAGATTTTTTTCTACCTTTGTACCCAAATTAACAACAAAAGGAGAAAGGATGATTATGAACAAGAATGAAAAATTTGTGATTACTATCAATCGCGAGTTAGGCAGCGGCGGACGCACCGTAGGACTCAAGTTGGCAGAGAAGCTGGGCGTACAGTTCTACGACAAAGCCGTTGTAGAGGCAATAGAAGAGAAGTACAACCTCAATGTTGAGGAAATTGAGAAGTTAAAAGGCAAGAAGCAGAACTGGTGGTCCGACCTAAAGAGAGTCGTAAGCGTTGGCGGCGGCATAATGGGAGTTCCATATTACAGCGTGTCGGAAGGCGAGGTAACCGTAAAGACTACCACCGACGAGATGTTCAGGACCGAGACGCAGATACTGAAAGGCATTGCCGAGGAAGAGTCGTGCGTACTTGCCGGACGCAGCGGATTCTTCGTATTCCGCGACCATCCCAACCACCTCAGCATACTTATCCAGGCATCTATGGAGTCGCGCATAAAGCGCCTCATGGGAAAGCAGAACATCTCCGAAGAGGAGGCTCGCAAGACCATCAACAGAGTTGACGAGATGCGTGAGAACTACGTGAACCGCTACACGGGGACGTCGCGCTACGACGCACGCAACTACGACATTGTACTTCGTGCCGACGGGAAGACGGAGGACGAACTCGTGGACATCATTATGCAGTACATCGGTTAACGGACGGGTAGTCCTTTTGCGGACACTAAAAATAAAAAATGTTTATTTATTTTGTATTCCGCTCACTTCTTTGTACCTTTGCATCCAAATTTGAAAATACTATAAAATAATTATGGCACAGGAAGACGTTTTTAAGAAAATTGTTTCGCATTGTAAAGAGTATGGTTTTGTATTTCCATCAAGTGAGATATACGACGGTTTAGGCGCTGTTTATGACTATGGTCAGAACGGTGTTGAGTTGAAGAACAACATCAAGGAATACTGGTGGAAGGCTATGGTGCTGCTCCACGAGAACATTGTGGGTATCGACTCAGCAATATTTATGCACCCCACGATATGGAAGGCATCAGGACACGTTGACGCTTTCAACGACCCGCTCATAGACAACCGCGACTCAAAGAAACGCTATCGTGCCGACGTACTCATTGAGGACCAGATAGCAAAGTACGACGAGAAGATACAGAAAGAGGTAGAGAAGGCTCGCAAGCGCTTCGGTGACAGCTTCGACGAGGCAAAATACCTTGAGACAAGCGAGCGCGTCAAGGAGACAAAGGCTAAGCGCGATGCTCTCCACGCACGCTATGCTGCTGCTATGCAGGGACCAGACCTCGACGAGCTGAAGCAGATAATTCTGGACGAGGGGATAGTATGTCCTATCAGCGGAACACGCAACTGGACAGACGTACGTCAGTTTAACCTGATGTTCGCAACAGAGATGGGTGCTTCTGCCGACGGAGCAATGAAGGTTTACCTGCGTCCGGAAACGGCACAGGGTATCTTCGTGAACTACCTCAACGTACAGAAGACCGGAAGAATGAAGATTCCTTTCGGAATAGCACAGATAGGCAAAGCCTTCCGCAACGAGATAGTAGCACGTCAGTTCATCTTCCGTATGAGGGAGTTCGAGCAGATGGAGATGCAGTTCTTCG
>CAMUVE010000010.1:0-39142 GCA_947163985.1 uncultured Prevotella sp. | reverse complement strand
ACATTGGTCACCTCGCCCTTGCTCGTAGCCCCCATCTTCCATATAGAGTGGTATAGCTTCAGACTCATCCACGACATTGCCTTCGTAATCGACATATTGTCCGTCTTCGTTCTTCAAGTATGCTCGGCGGTTGCTGACCTTAGAACGTTGTACATCGCGCTGATAAAGATAATATTTACAGAACTGTCGTTTCATGTACCAAGGTACCTGTGGGTGGTTACCTATGCCTATACGACTAATATGGTAGTCATCAACAGGGTAGGTAATGAAGTCGCGCAGAGTACCATGCTGCTTTATCATAGTACTCAAAGCATTCTCATCACAATGAGTTGTGCTGTAAGTGATAGGTGTAGCACCGTAGTTCACATAATATGTACTGTCATTGTGATAGCGAATACCCTGATACTTCAAGTATTCTATCATGTGAGAGCGCAATGTCTGACGTTGCTTTTGCTGTTCTTCGGAATAAGTGTTGTCAGGATTACCGATGTTCTTCAGATGATTCTCTTTCGGGTCCAATGTGTACTGGTGAGCAAGTACGAGGTGGTACTGTATGACATCGGCATAGCTGATGAGGTCAGCCAACTTGAACGGTTTGATATTCTTTGTGTTCAGTGTGTTACCCGTTGGGTCGTTGGTGTTGATTACAGCTGTGCTCTCGTAGTGCAGACTCTTATCTGACGACGTACTATAATCGAAGTTGATACAGTGGGTAATGTCTGCATTACCGTCTTCTCCCGTACCATCAAAGATACCGAGGAAGGTCTTTCCTTCGGTGTCAATAGCGAGGGTGAAGTTCTGCTTAGAGATGTTAGATGCCACCACATTCGTTCCTTCAAGAGTCAACTTAGAGTTCTGATTCTTCAGATACTGGTCGTAGTTCGTCATAGTGAATGAGTACGGGTCGCCCACGAGAGCCCACTTCTGCTGGTCTTTTTCGGACTGAACACTCTGGTCTGCATAGATAGCTACCTGTGTGGCGTGAGAGTTAAGGTAAGCATCGGTGATGTACGGTTCCGTCGGGTTTTTCTCTATCTTCGTCCTACGCTCCTTGACATAGACAGCATCGATAATCTGTCCCTGTGCATTATATACATAGTGGTCGAAGACTTCCACGTAGTACTCTACTTCCACGTTTGTACCAGAATAGTACTGTGGCCACTCGAAGTAGGTGTTCATCCAAGTGTATTCATCAACAAGTGCACTCTGCTCGGTTGTAAAGTATGTTGCCGCCTCTTCTGTCATGTCATAGACGAAGGTGAGGGTCACATTCTGACCAGCAGCCTTTGCTGCTGCAACGGCGGCGTTCAGAGCATTGTATTCATCTCCTGATGTAGCCCATGACTCACTCTCGTCCATAGGCACATTGCTGTCGCGCAGACGGTAAAGGAGTTTTCCCGGATGCTCAGCATCTACGTAGTTGATGTAACATTCGTACGTACATCCATAGCGACGCATAGAGTAGGGGAGCATGTCGGCTGCAATACCAAACTTAACCTCCATTCTGTCTTTTGATATTCGCAAGTCGCCTTTCTTTGTGCGTATCTCTATCTTAGCGTCGAAACAGTTGTTGTCGGCTTTATCGTTGTCTTTTGCCGTAGCCGTGCGTAACTGTATCAACTGTTCCCTGACACCCATACCCGATGAGGTCTTCGAGTAACCCATGCCGTTAGTGACGTAATTGGTGTAAGTAAGGTCGCCTATATTGCTTGTCCATTTGTTCTTGTTGTCAAGCGAATATGGGATTGCCACAAACTCGTATGGATTGTCACTGATGGTGGTTGTACGAGCCGCCATACGCCAGTAGTTGTCGGCCTGTTTATCGGCTTCTGTTCCATCGTAGGCCGTCTTGTCCAACGAGGCCGTACGCAGGAAGAAGTCATCGTTACCACCCAGCTTCCACATCTGCAGCGACCAGTGGGTATTCTGAGCTGCACTTTTTGTTTCTTTTGATTCATTTGTCCCTGTCGGGGTAGTGACGAGACAAGAGGTCCAAACGGTGGAGTCGTTTTCACTCAGACCCTTATAGTTGTCTATAGTCCTCTTCGTAGCAGCGAGCCATGCCTCTGACGTGCCGTAAGCATCTTCGCTACGACGACGGTTCAATATGGTGAAGTCGTATGGGTCACCTATGAATGCCCAGTGCAGACCTTTTAGGCCATCGTTCCATCCGTCGGCAGTGCTGCTCCATCCTGTGTTCTTCGGTTCGTACATAGCACGACGGTAGTTACTTACAAAGTCGGTCTTGTTCTCCACTCCGCTACCGTCAAGGTTCGTCTTGTCGTAGTAAGGCCAACTGCTGTTGCTAATCTTCATGTCGAGCCAAGTGATGTTGTTACGCTCATCAACTGTCGGGGCGTTGATATCTTCAGCAGTGCTGAACAGGTGTACACCCTCGCTTGTAAGGTCATCGACTGTGTAGTGGACGGTGAATTTAAAGATAGGATTAATCTTAGTTCCAGTCTGGAATACGTTACCGCTATGTGCCGTACAGTTATCCAGTGGCGAATTGTATGCATTTGCCTCAGAAAGGACGTGCTCACCTGTTGTCGTTCCGTACTTGTCGGTAAGGTCAGCATATTTTACGAACTTACGCATTAAGTGACGTGGAATACCGGTAATGGTTTCATTTAAACCATAGTAGCCGCTATACTCGTCAATAGTAACATCATTCTGGTCGCTGTAACGTGAGTCGGCATCGCGGTGTGTGGTGATATATACCTTCACCGGCTGCACCAGTTTTATTGCTGTATATTCGTTGTTTGCCTTGTGATAACCCAAGTATTTTCCGCTCTCATAACATTCGTTGTTAGCATTGTAACTCATGTTGATGTGGTAAACATCAGGCGTTTCTGCAGAAGAACGGTAAGTCTTTGTCAGACCGTCACGTGCCAGATAATAATAAACGTTACGATAACCCAACAACTCGTTGTCTTCCTTAAATCGTAAAGCGAAGGTTCCTTCCTTATCTGTGGCTGTTGGCACTACTTCCCAATAGAAGTCGTTGATATAGGGTTTGCCGTTGTTACGGTTCGGGAATTCCTGTTCAGGCATCAACACACCATACTCATTGGTCGGGATCAGTTTCTCACGGTTATCAATCTTTGTATAGTCTGGCAGTCGGATATGTACACAGTCAGATACAAACTGGAAGTTAGTCTCAACCGCATTGAAACGAGCCAACTGAGCACCCTTTGTGTCTGCAGCCCATACATGACTATTAGGATCAGTCATCGATGCCGCATTCCATAGACCTGCAGTACTGAACACCTGTACCTTATAGGGGTCTCCCACAAAGTACCATTTCAGTTTTTCAGGTGTAGATACCAGACGATCGTCTGCTGTACGATACTGTACGGCATTGTATGAATTGGTCATGTCGCTGACATATGCCGAGCCATTCCATGACTTCTTTTCAGGTGTCCACTGACCGGTGTTCTTATCTTTGTTCTTTGAGAGGTCACCAGTTTGAATTCTCGTTGTAGCCTCTGGGTCATAGAAAGCATGGTGAGTAATTTCCTTACCCTTAGAGTCTAAGGTTGGGAAGTCCATGAAATAGACGTGGTCGTTGTTCTGAACCATCGCTTCTACCTGAGTTTTATTAGGTGCTGTCTTCAGGAAGATGTCGCTATTAACAACATACTTTGCATATATGCTCTGAGCACCAGCAGCGGGAGTTCCACTTGAAGTACCGTCACTGGTATATACCCATACCGGCTTTCCGTTTTCATCATAAACTAGGTCACCTGCACCTGGGATATATTCCCAGACTCCAGGTGATGTCTCAGTCCATGTGCCGGTTGTAGTTGCTTGTATGGTTGTAGGATAAGGACCATCCGCAACGGTATATTTACCGCCCGGGTTAACGTAGTCGTCACTATAAAGTGTATAGTCACAGAATGCACGACGCACGTTGATTGGCAGTGAGAAGTCTTTGTCTAAATCGATTTCGTCACCGGCAACGTAAGTACGTTCGTTAGCTGTGAAGTAGAGTAGCGAGATACCGGAGTCATATGTCTTCAGTTTCGCCCGCTTTTGGTCTGGAGTAGCAGATGGGTTTGCTGCTTTCCACGTTATATAATCTGCCACATGGTCATCGCGCTTAATCACCAAATTAATATCCTGATATTTCACTGGCTCGTATGGCAGGAGTTGGATAGCGTAACTTCGGTCAGGAACGTAGTCGAGCAGACCTTCTACACTCTCCGTTGTCACTTTATTGACTGTTCGGTTGACCATGTGCCAATAGAGCGGCTCATTGACAGTCTTTCCATCTACGCTATTCGTAAGAGATGTAGAAAGCAAACTGAAGGTCTGTTCCGGACTGTTAGCAACACCCACGCAGATGCCCCAATACTGATTCTCCGTCGGTTCACTTGTCGGGATAGTAACGGGATAGGTCTCGGCACCAGTAGCCGTCGTTCCCCTTGTGATGGTGGTATAGCAGTTGGCTGCGCCAGCCAAGGTATATACGTTATAGCCTTCGGCTGTTACACCTACTGCCGATTCGAAGTTGATAATGCGCATATTGTACGGGTCATCACCAACGAAGGTCCACAGCCAGCGTCCTTCACGGTAAGCATCATTGTCACCTTTCTGATACCATTCTGCAATACGGGAGTAACTCCATTTATTGTAGTTGTCTTCTGGGTATTTATGCAGAGCATAGGCGTTGTTCATCCAGTTCACGGTACCGTCATCCTCACGACGTAAGAACATTTGTCGTCCTGTGAAAGTGCGACTGTCGCCTTCGCCAGTGGCTGTGATGTCTGCATCGGTGTCGAGCACCATGAAGAACCACTTAGCCTGTTGTGTGTAACCTACACCCATACGACCGTTACCGCCGTTAGGGTCGTTGTAGTATGCTGCATCAGCGGCTATCTGCTCCGGTGTACTGGTGATGTCGCTCAGTTTCCGCTCTTTTAGTGTTGCTGTATTGTCTATCTGGTATTTGAAGTAGATGTCATAAATATCTTCGAGAGCGATCTCGGGATAAATGTCATACTGTCCGCTATTGGTGTCCTTCACACGTTCAGTAAATGCTGCATCGTGGTAGAATTGTGCTTCCTGATTTAAGTCCCAGCGGGTTTTAAATACGTTGGTAGGTGTTACATTGTCACCGTCAACAGCACCCTTTGTCTCGTATTTACAGAATTGTCGTGCAATGACGTCCTCAATGACTACCGGCTGCAGCCAGTCGTGCTCAAGGACTGCATCCCATGTCTGTCCTACCTTGTTGCCTTCACTGTCGTACTTGATAGCATGATAGTGATACTTACGTGTCACCGGAGCCTTGATAAACTCTACGCAGTAATCAGCCGTATTACCACCACCCATATTGAATATTCTTCGTGTGACAACCTCGCTACTCGACATTCTGATATTGTAGTCAGAATAGTTAGTGGGCTCCCAGGTGTTACTTGCGTCCAATGACACAAATTCATCATTACCCTTAGTAAGACGAACAAGTTGTTTGGTGCCAGTAGGGATCATCACAGTCCAGCGTTGTAGCTGGTAGAGTGTTTCGCCACTTTCGTCCTTTGCATAGCGATTGATACCATTGTCAGTAGCGTGAGCCTCCAAGATCATAAAGGTCTGGAGATAACCTGCCGTTCCGTCTGGCTGTATGCTTTGTTGGCGGTTGCTACTACTTACCGACAGATATTCGTTGTAGTTTGCATTTTTTATCTTGACAGCATATGGATCACCACCCTCAAGCTGCCATAGGTATTCCTTACTTGACGGTGCACGACCATTGGGCAGATCTTTTACTATTTTCTGCTTGAATGTTGATTTATTATCAGTTTTAACACCGAAGACTCTACCATGATCACTAGAGAAGTTATGTTGCATGTCGGCAATAGTGTAAAATGTCTTACCGCTCAGGTCGAGCATCTTCTCGTCAATCCAGCTAAGATGTGTATTGTCATCGGCATCATCGTCGATGTTGGTAGCAATTTTGAACGGACTTGCACCGTATGCGTAGCGCACATAGATGTCGCCTTTGCTTTTTGCTACTACATCAGCTATGGCTGTAGTTGCTGCCGTCTCCGAAGAAGTATCCACATTCCATGTACCTGCATCTTCAGTGGCAGTTGTATAGTATTTGAAGTCTCCGTTGTTGAGCAGTGGCGACTGATACATCTCAGGCATTTCTACTGTTGTGCCTGCCATAAGTGAATATCCTGTCAATGCTTCTTTTTTTGCGTTGGTAATGATGTGGTAAGTCAGTACAGGACGATAGAAAAAGCTACTATAGACAATCATCGTTCCATTTTTCGGGTTCAGAGGCTCACCACTTTTTGCCAAACGCTCTTTGTAATGTATGAGATTGCCAGTGGAAGGATCTGTATCCGTATAGATATATACACCGCCTGCCAAAGAGTTACTCTCTGCTAAGTATTGAGTATCGTTACCTGTTACATAGAGTTTCAGCGTGCCCGCACTATGTTCAACATTATTTATCTTGGCCGTCACTTCTTTGGGGTTATACTTGAGCACCATAAAGGTGTTAAGTTTGTAGGTTGCATCATCAGGCTCCGCTATCTGAACAAGCGGATATTTGTCATTAGGTGCTGTATCATAGGCTGCAGATGAATCAGGCTCTCGTCCTGCGAGCACAGCCGTAATGCTATAGGCAGGATTTTGCATGGTTACTTCGTATGGGTCATTACCGGTGAGGTACCACAGACGTGCTACTTTTGTCAATTCTGTGTTGACAGCCACATTTGTCTGGGCTATTGTGTGATTGGTATTGACACTCCATAATTTTCCTAAATACTGACCAGAACTGGTGGTTCCTATTGTGTAGGCTACCTTACCAGAAAGGTCAAGCGGTGCATAGTTGTAGGGTAGCCCTTCATATTTGTCCCTGTATGCTTCCTCCTTTTCTATACCGAAGGATTCGACAGCCTTCTTCGACTTCTCGTAGTCGTAGCGCACATAAACCACACTACCGTCAAGAGTCTTTGGCGAGGTGGTAGGTTCTCCCTTAGGAGTATAGACACTTCCTACCATGTCAGCTGCTGAGTAGTAGATATAGGCATCGCTCTTCATCAGTGGCGACTCCATCCATTCTGGCAGGTCAAGTAAACTTGATTCGGTGACTGCTACCTCTTCACTTGTCAGTGCCACCTTGCCGCTGTGGGTGATAATCTTGTATGTTATACTGTTTGTGGCAAGGACTGGTGTAAGCGTCAGTTTTTTCGTAGCACCAATAGTACCTGCGGTTGTGTAGTTTGTCTGTTCCGTGAGGGCTGGTGTACTGCTACCATCGAGGAACTTATAAACCGATGTCGATGCATTACCAGCTCCCATCAGCGCATAACCAGTACCATCGCTGTGTCCCATTAGGATATATCGCTGATTGCTGCTTTCTGTTGTCGGTGTTCCGTTCCACAGTGTCACAGCATATGGGTCTCTATCGCTACCTGCACTTTGCATAAAGCGCCAGCGGTGGGCGGCATCTGCAGTATAGGTCTCTTTTGCAATACCTCCAGCAGTCACCTTAACATCGTCACCATTAAGTTTTGCGTTATACCACATACCCTTCAGCAGCGCGTCTATATCACTGTCCGCATTGTAGGTGTAGCGCACATAAACCTTGTTGTCTGTCAGTCCTGTAGCGTCTGCAAAGGCGCCAGTAATCTCGTTGGAAAGAGTAGTTATATCTCCAGGAGTACCGTATGTTGCATAGAACTTAAAGTTATTAGCAAACGGACTTTGGAACATTGAAGGTATCTTTGGAGAACCGCTACTCATGAGAGTGTAGCGTAGCGCCTCACGACCTTGGTTGTCAATGACGTAGTAGGTATAGACAATCGGCCTCAATAACCATGTGGTCTGTGGGTGAGTCTTGTCATCAACGGGTTGTGCATCTGCTTGTGTTGTCAGTGTTGTGAAGTTCTGTATCACATGGTCTTGGTCGAATCGTGGCATCAGTCGCATATTGCCATTAGCATCCTGCACCGCCATGAAGGTCTGGTTGGTAATTTTCAGCGTTTTACTATCGTAAGGAACGACGGTAGCCTCAACCGTCCCCGCTTTACCAACTTTGCTACTTAATGATACCGCGCCATCACCTGCTGGAGTGGTGGTGTGCATATATTGGCTATTCACTATTTCAGCTGCTGTAGCATTGGTTGTAAAGTAAGCGTCAGAAACATTCTTATTGTAAATCTGTATATTGTATGGGTCAAAACCGCTCTTGCCTGTGGTTTGATAATATTGGTTTGTGGCTTCTTCGGTAAGAGGATTATTCTCCTTCTCTGCATCCTCCGTTATATTACCATAAATATAACCCATCTCAGTATCTATATTGAAGTTGGGCTTTAGGTACCAATAGAGGCTTTGGTCACTGAGACCGTCGGCTGTACCAGAATCAATACCCGTACTTGATGATTCAATAGTAATAAGCGTCGTTGCATTGTCTGCTTTTGCCAACTTACCGTCCTGTCGGATAAGGAATTCGTAGTTGACAGTAGTGTTACCTGCTGTCGCTGCACCAGTATATGCCTGTGCATATTCCGGTTTTACATCGTAGGTGACATAAAGGTCATAAAGGGCATCTCCAGAGAACTTCTGAGGATAGTCGGCCAGTGAAGTACCTCTGCCGGCAATATCTGCACTCTTAAGCCATCTTCCGCTTCCCCATTCATCATTATAGTCATCGTAAATGTTATATCTATGGAATCCTTTTACCTTGTGATCCACAGTACGAGTAGCATAAAACTTATACTCCTTGACCATTGGACTGTCCCATTTGCGTAGTTTTTCCTTAACAGCCGCATATCGTGATGCATCTGAGTGCTTAACGATAGGACTACGCATAATCTCCCAACCATGGTTGTCGAGCAGTACAAGCACAGCGTCAATCTCTGTTGGTATAAGCTCAAACTCGCCCGATCCCACATTTACAGTCATAAACCAGTGGTAGTCATTGGTATATTTCTTGCTACTACCATCCCATGGTGTAGCGTTCACCCATGACTTGTAATTATGCCAACCATTAGTGGCAAGTTGTGCGTCGTCAGTTGCCAATGGTGACTGATCTTTCTTTAGCGCATCCTTTTCTTCTTGTGTTAAATCAGAACCTTTTACAGCTTTTGCTTTTTTCCAAAGTGCTGTCGGGTTGTTACGCCAATACTGCTCAAAGGAGTTTAACACCCGGTGGTTGGTTGTTTCGTATCCACTTCCGTCGGTGCCAATCTCTTTGGAGGTCACAAGTTTGTAGTGGTCTTTTGTTCCTAACAACATGTATTCCGTTGGCATGATACGTTCACCTCCTGTATCAACCGTACGCGGGTCATCAGTCACATTGTTGGTAACAACTTGGTTTAATATAGTGTTGTAATAAGTGTGCAGATAGCTATAATAACTTGTTCTAATATCATTGTTGGCATGTGCTTGCTGCCAGCTTGTTACCATTACATGATAAGGGTCGTTATTTGGACTAAAGATATACCAAGGCCAGCGAGTACGTGTAGAGGCACCACCACCTTTCTGGCTATCCCAGCGTGCCTGTGTATAGATATAAAATGGACCATCACCATTGGTGTAAGGATAGACGCTGGTTCCACTTGCTGTTATGGTCGTTTCTACATCGTCACCACCATCTTCCAGATAATATCCAGCACTGGTAGTGAACTTCAACATATAAAGCTGACCAAGTTTGGAGGCGTCGCGCACCTTCGTGGCGTCAGAGGAGCTACGGTTGACACGCTCGTCGATATCCGTTACTGATGAGTTCATGTCAACATAGTTTTCATCATTTACATCGGTGATGGCATCGTATGTCACATAGATGTAACCGTCGTTAGACTGTGCAGGAGCAGTAATAGGTGGCTGAGCATTTTTCAGGGTATAGGTGTCACCAGATACATTAAAATTGCTTATCACCCAATATTTATAGCCACAATTGGCATTTGCGGTATATTGGATGAGGGGACTGCGCCATTTCTCAGGAACTCCAAGTTCACCTGATTTACCCTCTCCCAACTCTTTGCTATCATACTCTATGAGGATTTTACCCTGCTTGTCAATAATACGGTATGTCCTATCAAGAGAGGCCTCATTGAATATAATCTGTTGATAGTCATTATCAGGATTCTTGCGAGTGGTTTCGGCTTTTGTGATAGAAGTTCCACTTAATGTTAAACTGTTGCAGGTGGAAGAACTAATATCAGCACCAGAAGCAATGAGTAATTCTACTTGCTCTGCGCTTTTTCCATCCATTATGAAGAAATGGACATCGCCTTCTGGTAGATTGTCTAATATTAAGAAATTACCCAGCGTATTTTTAACCTGTACATTATATGGGTCTGCATTCAGTAACACCCATACTTTTTGCTTGATATTGGCATCTTCAAGCGTCGGACGTGGGTCTTGAGTTTTGAGGCTACTTGTATAAATGGCATATTTATCACCAATTTGCATTACATACTCCTTCGTACCATTGAGCGGATAGAGTCTCGACGGTAACAAGGTGGTGGTATAACGTACGTAGATGTCTGTGGCTGAAACACCACCAGCAGGTAGCTTGTCAGTCTCTCCGGAAAGGGTCGTAAGGTCATCAGGAGTCGTGAATGTGGTATAGAATGTCAGCGTCTCACCCTCCAGGTATGGGCTATAGATGGCTGATGGTATGGCTTTATGACCATGTTCACCATCAAGACGATGCGCTACTTCCTGACGGACGGTGTATTTTATAGCGATGTGTCCTGAGTTATCTACAATATTGTAGGTGTAGTTGTATTCTGGCGTTGGAGTAGCATGCAGGTTGTTGGAAGCTGCGATTTCTGAAGAACCATCCTCTGTCCACATACATATCTGGTTACCACCCTGATAGGCATTCCAGACAGCACGCTTGGGCTGGGCGTAGGTATCGCGGCTGAAAATCTGGAAACTGCTCGACGTGGTTCCTGCCAGCATAGCAAACTTATCCAGATTGTCTGTGTCTGTTGGTGAATCCGTGAAGCATACGTTGTTCTGTCTCTTGTTATATGCCAGAGTTTCGGGATTTACATAAGCATATTTTCCGTCAGCACCCTTACAGATAACCTGGAAAGAATATGGGTCTCCTATGAATGCGAACTGTGCCTCCTGTGTGGCGAGTGTTTCTGCATCGGGGTTCGTAGAAGAGTTGATGACATTGTGGGCATCATCATAAACAAGTTTCTTTGTACCGGATTCACGTATTGTCAGACTGAACCATTTGGGATTTTTCTCGGTGCTGAATACCAAATTTGTGGCCGTTTCTGTTCCTGCAGCATCGAATGTGTATGGGACATACACCTCAATGGCATCACCAACCTCTGAAGAAGCTTCTACTGAACAGTCGCGATCGCTGTAATAGGTTTCAGATAGTGTACAGCCTAATCGCTGCAGTTTGTCGCGGTTAGAGAGGTTGAACGGAGAGTGTGGTCCGTGACGCTGCACGATGGTCAGCACATCTTTGCTCGTGTTAGCACTATTGACAATATGATAGGTTACTTTATGAGTATTCTCGAACATTGTTGTTTTGATAAGAGCAATATTATCAATAGTGGGGTCCAAATTACGCCAACTGCGGAAACACTGCAATTGATAGCCGTTAGGATATGCCTTTTCATCGGTGAATTCACCTGTCTTTTTAGGGTTACCATTGGCACAGAGCAAATAAGGCACGTTTGCTTCATCACCACCGGCAGCCTTGTTTCCCTTATCACGCATCCAATAGTCAATACCACCTAATGCACCGACAATGAAAACCTTGCCAGTCCAACTGTCACCACTCCAATTGGTATTAAGAATATCTTCGGTTGGAGCAACGAAGAAGAAAGTCTGCAGGGTTGTAGTGGTTTCGGGATCGTAGCCGTCGGTGATTCTGTCTTCGTACGTTATCTTTACCTTTTGTTTTGTTGCATCTTGATTATCTCTTCCTACATCCTGAACGGTCAATACGCCATTAGGATTCATGCCTTCACCGGCACCGTTGTAGATGTAAACTCCGTATGCATCGCCTTTTGTGTCGAAACGGAATCGGTAAGGAACAGCGGTTTGAAGATTTCCCGTTCCTCCGCCTTCTATTTCGGGGTTTGGATCTGGAATATCTGTTCTATTGCTTCCCGGAAGACTAAACTCGAAACGTTTGTCATCTGTTGCTCTATCAAAATAAACCTGTCGGCGCTTTGCATTTCTGCCATTAGAATTACGTTCGCGAATTTGCATAAGGTATGTCATATTACCGTCAGGGTCGTAGGTGAAACCCTCGGCTATCAATTCTTCAGACGACTTCATACTGTAGCGCACGTAGAACTCTGTCGTTCCTGGGGCGACCTCGCTAATAACATCACCCTCTCTGAAATAGGAACCCTCCACTTTAGCATCGGCAACGGCATCATCCTTGTTGGTATAGAAACGGAAGCCTGTAGCAACCATACTCCTCGCCCATGGATGGACGCAGAGCTTCGACTTGTCAATACTGGTGTAGGTAAATCCGTCCTTGATTACATATACGAAACATTCCTTACCCTGGTTGTTGATGATGTGGTATCTTATGTCAGCACCCCACGCCATGTTAATCATGCTGCCGACAGTTATAGTCAGCAGCAGTGTCATCATGCGGCGCAGGAGTATAGCGGCTATGTCTTTGGTTCTTGTCTTTTGTTTGTTTTGTCGAGTGTCGGTTGAGATAAAACTTTTATACAGACTTCTCATATTTTGTTCCAGTTTTCTTTCGTTGTTTGTTTTACGTGTGCGTGTGCGCATTATTAGTATAATGCAAATCGGTGCAAAAGTAGTAAATAATTATACATAGTCCAAGAGTTAGAGTGTTAAAAATGAGTTTTTTATGTAATTATTTGCTCTTCACTTACTTTTTTCATATTTTTGCAGCGTAAAAACTTCAACTACTTATGAAAATTACCAAGACATTAATCATGCTGGCGGCAGTCCTGACGACAGGAACGGCACAGGCAGAAAGTTACGAACATTACAGTGAGTGGATGGCGGCATCGGAGATGAAACGTACGCCACACCCGTACAACCTGAACTTCTCCTGGTGGCCACAGTGGAGCTATCAGGTGGGGGTGGAGCTGGATCCCATGCTTGACGTATATCTGGAATATGGCGACACGAAGTTGTGGAACTATCTTAAGGAATACCCGCAGACAATGGTGCAGAGCAACGGTACGATAACGGGATATAACTACGACGATTTTAACCTTGACAATGTACGTCCCGGACATTTCCTCTTCCGTATGTACCAGCAAGCACCAGCCAACAAGGAACTTATAGCACTGAACACACTGTTCAAGCAGTTGGAAAACCAGCCGCGGACACAGAACGGGGTGTGGTGGCACAAGGAGGTGTATCACTGGCAGGTGTGGCTTGACGGGGTGTTCATGGGAATGCCGTTCTACGTTTTTGCCGCTCCGACGCTGAAACCTGGTGAGGAGACGCAGTATTACGACGATGCCGTTGATCAGATGACGACGACGGACGAGATGACCTACGACGAGGCCACCAACCTGTGGAAGCATGCCTGGGACGAGACGCATACTATGTTCTGGGCTGACCCCGTAACGGGTAGAAGCCAGCATACGTGGGGTAGGGCTTTGGGATGGTACGCTATGGCTCTCGTGGAGGTTCTCGACGCTTTGCCGGAAGACTATCAACGTCGTGGGGAATTGTTGGAAATTTTCAAAGAAGTAATGAGGTCGGTTGTTAACTATCAAGACCAGAGCGGAACATGGTATGATGTGCTCGATGTGGATGACCCTCGGAACTATCTTGAAGCTACGTGTTCATCGATGTTTTGCTATTGTCTGCTAAAAGGAGTTCGCATGGGTTGGATAGATGCGGAGTTCAAGACTGCAGGGGTGAAGGCGTTTCGTGGTATAGTGACCGAATTTGTAAAAGAAAATCCCAATGGAACCATCTCGCTGCAAAAGTGTTGTGAAGTCTCGGGACTGGGTCCGGAAAACAAGCCTAACAGGGACGGGTCGTTTGAGTATTATATGAGTGAACCAGTGCGCGACAACGACCCAAAAGGTGTAGGACCGTTCATGTGGGCAGCACTGGAAATGGAACGACTGGGATATACCGTCTCGAACCTCTTTACGAAGGAAGACGACACCGATGGAATCGGAGAAATTAAAAGTGGTAATCTCGATGAAATGGCAATTTCTTATACTCTTGACGGAAGGGCTGCGGGAAGGTACTACAGGGGAGTTACCGTAAAGGGTAGTAACAAAAAAGTAATTAAATAATGTATAAATAAACACTGATTATTTGGATTATTCATTAAAGTTTGCTACTTTTGCACCCCGTAAAGTAGTAATTTAAAACATCAAGATAAAAAACGAATATGAAAAGGAATCTACTAATGGTTGCGCTTGCCTTGTTGGTAGGCTCAACAGCAATGGCACAGAACACAGTAACTTTAAAGGGTGTTCTCCATGATAATCGTTACAAGGAGGGTGGAGAAACAAAGCAAATGGAGAGCGAATACTTAGGAAACAGCATTTTTTTAGTTTCTCAAGGTATCTATAAAACAGAGTGGGATGGTACAAACCTTTCTGCTCTTGTGCGCGATCCTGCGGTGGTCAAGGAAGAAATACTTGCAGACCCGGAAAAGGCACAGTGGGCTAATAACTTCAAAATGATGTATGCAAATTCCGGTGGCGGATATGTTGACGGATATATCTATACTATAATGTCACGCGACGAGCAGTCAACAACAGACGATGTGTTGTTTAACGTGCGCCGCTGGAAAGCAGAGACAGGAGAGTTGCTTGACAACCTGACAATGCCTAAGTCTGCATGTCTGGAGAACTGTGGTATATGTGTTAATCCATTGAACAAGAAAGCTTACGGACTATTCTATCTCACAGAGCAGTCTTTGCCTGAGGAGATTACCTCTGATCCTGACTTCTTCGTTGACCAAGAGGGTGATGCCTCTTCAACGGATGCAGGCTACTGTATTTGTGAGATTGACCTGACCACGATGAAGCTGACTCCTATTACTCCCGGACTGTACTATTACAACTTCATAACCTTTGCAATAAACTCTGAAGGACGTGCTTTCGCAATGACAAGCGGCGGTGCTAACGGTACGATAAACGACGAGGGTAAGATGGAGGACATCAATGGTAATCTTACAGGTGCCACACTTTGTGAATTCGACCTCGCAACAGGAAAGATAATTAAGGAAACAGCTACGGGATATTGCTCAAAGTATAAGCGTCAGGCTGCATGTTTTGCAAAGAGTGCCCCCAAAACTATGTACTGGATAGGTTACCTTAACAGCGGAAAAGGTATCAACGACTGGGGTTCGTGGGGTGAACTTCCAGACAAGGAATGGCTTACTAATGGCAAGTATGACACATGTCTTTATACAATTGACGTAGAGACAGGTGTAGCTACACGCAAGGCTCTCGTTGACAAGCGTAGCATTTTCTCAGTCCTCTGGGTTGAGGGTGACGCAATGAGCGAAGAGGGCATAATTGATGATGATGACAGCATTACTCCGGATGTTAGCGGTATCACCAACCACACGTCAGCCACGACACAGCATCCTTCGTATGTATATAATCTTGCCGGTCAGCGCGTTAACGGTGACTATAAAGGATTAGTAATAAAGAACGGAAAGAAGTTCCAGAGATGATTGTTAACATGGAGTTAACGGGAGTTATCCGTAGTTAACGAGCTATCGCTCGTGGAGTTAACTGACGTATGTACTAAGCGTTTAGACTAATGTCTGCTAACTCCCGTTAACTCCCGCTAACTCCCTGAAAACCTAATTGCCAGCATTGTGAGGTCATCACTTTGCGGAGCTTCTTTCACAAACTTATGAACGTCTTTGTCAATGTGTGTAATAAGGTCCTTTGGCATTATTGACAGACTCGACGTTATTGCTTCCTCAACACGTGTTATACCGTAACGCTTGCGCTCTTCGTTCATAGCCTCGGTAAGTCCGTCGGTATATGTGAAGAGTGTTGTGCCCGACTCCATTACTTCCTCTTGTGACTCATATTTAAAGTCGCTGAAGACGCCAATAGGCATGTTTGCTATAAGGTCCAAGGGTCTTATATTTTCTTCGCTTACAAGGAAAGCAATCTCGTGTCCTGCGTTACAATATCTTAGTTTGCCTGTGGTGAGATCGAGAATACCGATGAACATTGTTACGAACATTCCCGAGTTATTGCCTTTACAGAACGTTTCGTTGATGTTCTGCATGATGCTCGCTGGGTTATCGTCGTGCGATGTAGCCATACGGAATAATGAGTGAGTCATTGTCATCACCATCGCAGCAGGTATTCCCTTACCGCTTACATCACCGATACAGAAGAACAGTTTCTCGTCACTCAGGAAGAAGTCAAACAAGTCGCCGCCAACATCCTTTGCAGGCGTCAGCGAACCGAAGATGTCGATATCATTGCGCTCCGGATATGGCGGGAAGGTTTTGGGCAACATCTCCTCCTGTATCTTGCGTGCAATACTAAGCTCGTTCTCTATCTGCTGTCGTTCTGCATCTGCTTGCTGCAGTCGTATGTGTCCCTTTATCGCCCTCCAAATGATAATTCCCATTATAAGCCATGCTATAATTGTCATTATCAGCATAAAGCGCGACATGGAATATAGTTTTCCATATACCTCGTTATCCTCACAGATCACCGCTATCTGCCAGTAAGGCCTATCTTCCATCTTCATGTGGTACACGTAACAAAGCTTTTCGTAGTCATCGACAAACTCGAACATCTTGAACTTCCCATTGGAGAAAGAGAATTTCTTCAGAGTACTGTCGTTAACCATATTCATAACTTTGACACGCTCATTAGCTGGAGCTATCTCGTAAGACGAAGGTCCTGTTATATATTTTCCTTCCGGGGTAAGGAAGATGTCATATGATGAAGGATAGATATGCGATCTGTTGAGTCTGTCGCCAAGCCACGACAGTGACAGGTCCAATCCGACGACGGCAAGTACTTTGCCATTTTTGGAGAGGAGAGGGAAGGAGTATGTTGTCAGCGACATCGTTTTTCCATCGCTGTCGGTATATTTGTAGGGAGTGCTCCAGAATGGTTCTTTTGTTTCAACCACTCGGATAAATGCAGGGTTCTGCGTGTAGTCATGAAGTCCGTCTGCACACAGCTGTACAACGTTGACTTTGCCGTTCTGCTTATATGCATACGGTTCAAAGAGTCTTCCTTTCTCTGGGTAGAAGTCCGGTGCAAAACATATACAACTACCCACAAGCATCTCGTTAACGTTAAGAAGTCGTTTCGTAACGTTATACATAGAGTCGGGATTGTTTATGTTACGCCTGATGTCCCAGAGGTGTTCGTTAAGTGTCTGTTCCGCCTGTTTCAACGTATTTGAGAGCCTTGACGACTTCGACCTCAACTCTCCGAGAGCACGGTAGTCCAACTGGTCCTCAAGCATATCACGTGCATAGTAATACTGCACTGCCGAGATAAGGACAATTAACAGGGCAGCAGCTACAAATACCAGACTGCTCCTCCAGGTCTTACTTGTTGTGATTTTGTTAATCTTCATGAGCAATAAAACCCGTCTCAAAGAGTGTTATTCTTTGGAGACGGGCTGTATTTTTAGAATTGTGTACCTTCTATTAGACCTTGATCTCAACCTCGACACCGCTGGGGAGTTCGAGCTTCATCAAAGCGTCAACAGTCTTTGCTGTAGAGCTATAGATGTCGATGAGACGCTTGTAGTCTGACAGCTGGAACTGCTCACGAGCCTTCTTGTTAACGAAGGTAGAACGGTTCACGGTGTAGATACGCTTGTGTGTAGGCAGGGGGATAGGACCGCTAACGATAGCGCCTGTAGCCTTTACTGCTTTTACAATTTTCTCTGCTGACTTGTCAACCAATTTGTGGTCGTAAGACTTCAGCTTAATTCTAATTTTCTGACTCATAATTTTAATTTACGATTTTACTATTTACTATTTACTATTTATATGGGAGTCGCTAAAGAGTCATTTGCTCAGCGACTCCCCTTTTGTTTTTATACTAAGTCAACACGACCCTTAACCTCCTCGAGCACCGTCTTAGCGATAGAGCTGCTTACAGGAGCGTGGTGATCGTATTCCATAGAACTTGTTGCACGACCAGAGGTGATGGTACGCAGAGCTGTTACGTAACCGAACATTTCTGCCAGAGGAACCATAGCCTTTACGATGCGAGCACCGCTACGAGCCTCGTCCATACCCTCAACCTGACCACGACGCTTGTTAAGGTCACCGATTACGTCACCCATGTTCTCCTCAGGAGTAACAACTTCGAGTTTCATAACTGGCTCCATGAGCACAGGACCTGCCTGAACACATGCGTTCTTGTAAGCGTTGCGTGCTGCGAGCTCGAATGAAAGCTGGTCAGAGTCAACTGGGTGGAAAGAACCATCAAGCAGAGTAACCTTCAGTGAGTCAACAGGATAGCCACCAAGTACACCATTCTTCATAGCGTCCTCGAAGCCCTTCTGTACAGATGGGATAAACTCCTTAGGCACGTTACCGCCCTTAACTTCGTTAACGAACTGCAGACCGCCGTTCTCCTTGATGTTCCAGTCTTCGTCAACTGGACCAACGTTAACGATGATGTCAGCGAACTTACCACGACCACCAGACTGCTTCTTGTAAACCTCGCGGAGGTTAACAGTCTTAGTGATAGCCTCTTTGTAGTTAACCTGAGGCTTACCCTGGTTACACTCAACCTTGAACTCGCGCTTCAGACGGTCGATGATGATGTCCAAGTGGAGCTCACCCATACCAGAGATAACGGTCTGACCGCTCTGCTCGTCAGTATGTACGGTGAATGTTGGGTCCTCTTCAGCCAGCTTAGCCAAACCGTTGTCGAGTTTAGCGATGTCAGCCTGGCTCTTTGGTTCAACGGCAATAGAGATCACGGTGTCAGGGAATGTGATGCTCTCAAGTACTATTGGGTGATTCTCGTCGCAGAGGGTATCACCAGTACGGATATCCTTGAAACCAACACCTGCACCGATATCACCTGCCTCGATGCACTCCATAGGCTGCTGCTTGTTAGAGTTCATCTGGAACAGACGGCTTACGCGCTCCTTCTTGCCTGAACGTGTGTTGAAGACGTATGAACCAGCCTCTACCTTACCAGAATATACGCGGAAGAATACCAGACGACCTACGTATGGGTCGGTAGCAATCTTAAATGCGAGAGCTGATGTAGGCTCGTCCTCGCTTGGCTTGCGGTCCTCTTCCTCACCGGTGTTAGGATTCTCACCAACAATGTTAGGAGTATCAACAGGTGAAGGCAGGAAAGCACAAACGTAGTCGAGAAGGGTCTGAACACCCTTGTTCTTGAATGAAGAACCGCAGAGCATAGGTGTGCACTCCATAGCGAGTGTTCCCTTGCGGATAGCTGCGATGAGTTCCTCCTCAGTGATTGAGTTGGGGTCGTCGAAGAACTTCTCCATGAGTGCCTCGTCGAACTCAGCGGCAGCCTCTACGAGCTTGTCACGCCACTCCTGAGCCTCGTCCATGAGGTCTGCGGGGATGTCGTCAATCTCGAATTCTGCACCCTGTGTCTCGTCGTGCCAGATGATAGCCTTCATCTTCAGCAGGTCAACGATGCCCTTGAAGGTCTCTTCCTGACCGATAGGGATAACCAGTGATACAGGGTTAGCGCCTAATACGTCCTTCATCTGCTGGAGAACGTCGAAGTAGTTAGCACCAGAACGGTCCATCTTGTTTACATAACCAAGACGTGGAACGTTGTATTTGTCTGCCTGACGCCATACTGTCTCAGACTGTGGCTGAACACCACCTACTGCACAGTATGTAGCAACAGCTCCGTCGAGCACACGCAGTGAACGCTCCACCTCAGCGGTAAAGTCAACGTGTCCCGGAGTGTCAATCAGGTTGATTTTATACTGCTTGTTGTTGTAGTTCCAATAACAAGTTGTTGCGGCAGAAGTGATGGTGATACCACGCTCCTGCTCCTGTGCCATCCAGTCCATGGTGGCTGCACCGTCGTGCACCTCTCCGATCTTGTGCGTCTTACCTGTGTAGTACAGAATACGCTCGGAGGTTGTTGTCTTACCAGCATCGATATGCGCCATGATACCGATATTGCGGGTCAGATGTAAATCTTGCTTTGCCATTTGTTTCCTTTTGTTTTTACCTTTTTACCTGTATTAGAAACGGAAGTGTGCAAATGCGCGGTTAGCCTCAGCCATACGGTGCATATCTTCCTTACGCTTGAATGCTCCACCCTGGTTGTTGTAAGCATCCATAATCTCAGCACTCAGACGGTCTGCCATACCCTTACCGCCACGCTTACGAGCGAACTGAATCATATTCTTCATAGAGATACTCTCCTTGCGGTCTGGGCGAATTTCAGTAGGAACCTGGAATGTTGCACCACCGATACGACGACTCTTCACCTCTACCTGAGGAGTGATGTTGTCGAGAGCCTGCTTCCAGATTTCGAGCGCTGACTTCTCCTCGCTCTGCATCTTAGAACCAACAATCTCAAGTGCTTTGTAGAAAATTTCGTATGATGTGTTCTTCTTTCCATCATACATCAAGTGGTTTACGAACTTTGACACTTTCTTGTCATTGTAAACTGGATCCGGCAGGATCACACGCTTCTTTGGTTTTGCTTTTCTCATTTTTAATTTAAATTTTAATTCTGCGTGGGGCTGTTCATGTGTCTTCAACACCCTCTCTTGGGTATTTACTCAACCTTTATAACTTCTCCAGCAAAACGTTTTTAGAATAATTTTTTTAGTTTTAACTGGTGAGCAAAGCCTTATTATATATTATATGTATAGGCGTTGCTACACCAGTTTAGGGGTCCTTCGTTTACTTCTTAGCCTTAGGACGTTTTGCTCCGTACTTAGAACGACGCTGTGTGCGGTTAGCTACACCTGCGGTATCAAGAGTACCACGAACGATGTGATAACGTACACCAGGGAGGTCCTTAACACGACCGCCACGAACCAGCACGATGCTGTGCTCCTGCAGGTTGTGTCCCTCTCCAGGGATGTAAGAGTTTACTTCCTTTTGGTTTGTTAAACGAACACGGGCTACTTTACGCATAGCCGAATTAGGCTTCTTCGGGGTCGTTGTGTACACACGCACACATACGCCGCGACGCTGAGGACAGCTGTCCAAAGCGGGAGACTTGCTCTTGTCAACAAGCTCCTTTCTGCCTTTTCTTACCAATTGTGAAATTGTAGGCATTTTGTTACTTTTTTTAATTTATTATTTATTTTTATTTTATTTATTGTCAGTCAATTACAACGCTCTCTCGTCCCCGCTGCCACCTGATGTGGACGGTTCAAAAAGGGCGTTTCGGGGTGCAAAGGTACAAACTTCCCTACAAAACACCATAATTAATAGAAGAGAAAAAGGTTATATCTGCCAACTTTTAACAAGATATAACCTTTCTTTAGATTATTTTCATAACCCTTTACGCTTCTCCCTTGCCAATATTGAACGGAGCAGTACGCGGTTGCTGATTTGGAATTTCTATTCTTCCGTAGTCTCTTTCATACTTGCTGATGTTGTCCTGGAGCGCCAGAAGCAGTCGTTTTGCATGTTCCGGAGCCAGAATTACTCTGCTGTTGACACGTGGTTTTGGTATTCCCGGCAACATTCTTGCGAAGTCGAGAATGAAGTCAGAGCTTGAGTGGGTGATGATAGCGAAGTTTGCATACTTACCCTGTGCCACGTCCTGTGGCAAATCAAGCTGTAGTCCCTGTTGATTCTTATTGTCTTCCATATTTTTTACTATTTAGTTATTTGTCGCAGCGGAGCTGCGACGTACAAGAAAATTCTCAATTTTCAATTCTCAATTCTCAATTCCCAACTACCCACGGTACTTCTTTGCCTGCTCCTCGATGAGGGCTTTGTCGTCGAAGTAGTTAATCTTCATGGCGCGTCTAACGTCGGCGAGTGTCTCTGCGGCAGCCTCACGAGCCTTCTCGGTCCCCTTCTTGAGGATGTTATACACCTCGGGGATGTCCTGCTCGAACTCATGACGGCGCTGACGTATTGGCTCCAACTGGCGTTCCAGCACGTTGATGAGGAGTTTCTTACACTTCATATCTCCCAGACCGCCTCTTCTGTAGTGGTCTTTCAGTTCGTCGAGGTTCTTGTATTCGGGCAGGAAGTCGGCGAAGTCCTGTTCTGTAGAGAAGGCGTCGAGGTATGTGAATACCGTGTTGCCCTCCACGTGTCCCGGGTCTTCTACCCTCAGGTGCTCGGGGTCGGTGTACATGCTCTTCACCTTTGTCTGCAGTTCTTTTGAGGTGTCCGACAGATAGATGCAGTTGCCCAGGGACTTGCTCATCTTCGCCTTGCCGTCGGTTCCTGGCAGACGTAGGCATGCCTGGTTTGTAGGCAACATAATCTGTGGTTCTACGAGAGTTTCGCCGTAGATGCCGTTGAAGCGTCTTACAATCTCGCGACACTGCTCCAGCATAGGCTCCTGGTCCTCGCCGACAGGTACTGTCGTTGCCTTGAAAGCGGTGATGTCGGCAGCCTGTGATATGGGGTAGGTGAAGAAGCCCACCGGAATCGAGGTCTCGAAGTTCCTCATCTGTATCTCTGTCTTCACCGTCGGGTTTCTCTGCAGACGACTAACGGTAACGAGGTTCATGTAGTAGAACGACAGTTCCGTAAGTTCTGGAATCATCGACTGAATGAAGAATGTCACCTTCTCGGGTGTCAGTCCTACCGACAGGTAGTCCAGCGCCACCTCTATAATGTTCTGACGCACCTTCTCCGGATTGTCGAAGTTGTCGGTAAGTGCTTGTGCGTCAGCGATGAATACGAACATCTTGTCGTAGTCGCCTTCGTTCTGCAGTTCCACTCTTCTTCTCAGACTACCAACATAGTGTCCTAAGTGCAGTCGTCCTGTTGGTCTGTCGCCAGTAAGTATTATCTTTCCCATTTTCTTTACCTTATTATATTAATTATTTATTGCGACAGAGTCGCAATACACTCAACCCAAAACTATAAACTCTAAACTCTAAACTATAAACTATTCACTATAAACTATTCACTCTAAATCCTCTTGCTTTCTCCTCTCAGCAGGTTCATGAACTCTTCCCTTGTCTTTGCTTGGTTGAAGGCTCCGCTGAAGTCGCTTGTTGTCGTTATGGCGTTCTGTTTCTCCACGCCTCTCATCTGCATACACATGTGTTTTGCCTCTATTACCACCATCACTCCCAGCGGGTGCAGCGTTTCCTGTATGCAGTCTTTAATCTGCTGTGTCAGTCGTTCCTGAACCTGCATGCGGTGACTGTAGATGTCCACCACGCGGGCTATCTTCGACAGTCCTGTGATGTATCCGTTAGGAATGTAAGCTACATGAACCTTTCCGTAGAAAGGCAGCATGTGGTGTTCGCACATGGAGAAGAAGTCAATGTCCTTAACTATTACCATCTGGTTATACTTCTCTTCGAAGAGGGCGTCGGTGAGCACCTTGTGTGCATCCTGGCTATATCCTCTTGTTAGTATCTGCATAGCCTTTGCCACACGCATCGGTGTTTTAAGTATTCCGTCACGTGTAGTGTCTTCTCCGAGTAGTTTTATTATTTCTTCGTAGTGTTTCGCGATTTCTTCAAGTCCTTCGCGGTATTCTGTTTCTGGATTCATTATCTATTTTTATTAATATCTTGCTGCCACAGTAATCTTTCCCTTTACGATGCACGCCTGGCTGTAGCCCATTCGTTTAACATCCTTGAGCACTTCGGCAGCCTCTGCGTATGTCAGGAAGTTGCCCATTCTGCATATCCATCGTGGCGAGTAGAAGTGTGTATATACTGGCTGGTTAGGGAATGCCATTTTCAGCTGCTTTCCTATGTTTGCTGCCTTTACCTTGTCCTCGCGTGAGTTGCCTCCTGCAAATACCTGTATTCTGTAGCCCATGACCTTATGCCCGTTGCGGATAATCTTCTTCGACATGTCCACCTCGCCGCTTTCGCTGTCGGTCTTTGCTGTCTCATAGCCTACAATTCTGTGGTATTGTCTTGTGGCAACAGAGTCTTTTTTCTCCTCCTTTGTTACTTCTTTCTTTGGTTCCTCCTTAACAGTTTCCTTTTTTACTACAGGCTCTGTCTTTACTACTGGTTGCTCTTTACCGTTCACCAGTTCTGTGATGTTTTGACTTTGGTTCACCATCACATTTCCCTGTCCGTTTACTTTTTGTTGTAAATGGTCGGTAAACTTCTGTGCGCAGACGCTTGCCGCCACGCACAGAAGTATTGTAATTATTGTTGTTGTTCTTTTCATGTTTATGCTTTCCAAGCGTCAATGATGCCCTTGAAGTCAGCTGCTTTCAGTGAAGCGCCACCAATGAGTCCACCGTCGATGTCAGGCTTTGCGAACAGCTCGGGAGCGTTGCTTGCCTTGCAGCTACCGCCATAAAGGATGGTGGTGTTTTCAGCAACCTCCTTGCCATAGCGGTTTTCTACGATGCTACGGATGTATGCGTGAATCTCTTCTGCCTGCTCAGCGGTAGCGGTCTTACCAGTACCGATAGCCCAGATTGGCTCGTATGCTATGATGATGTTCTTGAACTCTTCCTCGCTGAGGTTGAATACGCTGCCTTCGAGTTCTGCCTTAACGACCTCGTTTTGGCGGTTTGCCTCGCGCTCTTCGAGAGTCTCACCGATACAGAAGATTACCTTGAGGTTGTTCTTCAGTGCCAGCAGCACCTTCTCCTTCAGAATCTCAGGAGTTTCCTTGTAGTACTCGCGACGCTCAGAGTGTCCTAAGATAACGTACTGTGCACCAGTTGATTTTACCATCTCTGCGCTTACCTCACCGGTGAAAGCGCCCTTTTCATTGTCTGCGCAGTTTTCAGCTCCAAGACCTATGATGTCCTGGTTGAGGAACTGTGCCACACTTGCGAGGTGGATGAAAGGAGTACAGATAACTACTCCGCAGTTAGGTTTCTCTGCTGTGAGAGTGTCGTTGAGCTCCTTAGCCAGAGCGATACCGTCCTGCAGGTTCATGTTCATTTTCCAGTTTCCTGCTACAATTTTCTTTCTCATTGTTACTTTATTATTTAAATGTTTAACGTTGTTAGTATCTTCGTCTTTTCTGAACCACTTTGTCCAGGCGAACAGTCTGTCGGCTATCGTCAGCACAAACATCGGGACTATGAAGAGAATGACGATGAGTGCTATCTTCTCTGCCGTAGAGTCGTCGGCCATCTGTCCTATCTGTTGCTCTTCCAGCGGTGGGGTATTGCCGTCAACCATAGGAATTTCGGGCAGCATCTTGTCGCTCCACTTCTGTATTATAGTGCCGTCCTTCAGCAGCAGCAGACCAGGATTACTCCTTATGATGGTCTTCAGCGTTGTGCCGTCGGTGTGGTAGATGGGGTAGTCGGCACCCGTCTCCTGTCGCCACTTCTCTATGTCCTTTGTGGAGCTTGCCGTAAGACAGCAGAAGCCGTAGTTCTTCTCGTTAGCATACTCCGCCAGGATGTTTATATCTCCGAAGTCCTTTTTCTCGGCATCTCCCAGCATTGGTGCCACCAGCAGGAATGTATATCCCTCTTTGTGCAGTATGCTGTCGGTGACGTCCTCGCCCTCGAGGGTCTGTATCGAGAAGTCGTGTATTGGTGGCTCGTAGCCTTCCTTCACCAACACGGAGTGACTATCGACGAATTTCCATGTGGAGTCGGGGTAGTTGTCAATGCTGAATTCCTTCTGCACTCCGTCCTTCTCCAGCACGAAGGTGGTCTCGTACTCTGGCTGTGGTGCCCCTTCGGGGGTCTGCATGTCCTGTTCTATGTTCACTCCTATGTGGTACGGACGGAAGTCGAACAGCGGCAGGTCGTACAGGCACCACGTGCTCACAACTAAGATGAACAGCAGGGTGTAGTTCTTCACTATCCACTGGTTGCTGTGCGAGATGAAGCGTGTCATCTTCAGCGGCTTCCAGGCTACCACGATGCTGCACGCCAGCAGTACTATGTTCTTCAACAGCGTCTCGCCGTTGGTAATCTTTATGGCGTCACCGAAACATCCGCAGTCTTTCACGGGGTCGGCAATCCATATCCACAGCGTCACCAGGGTCATCACGCCCAGGAACGTTACTATCAGTCGGGACACCAACCGCCGGTGGATGGCAAAGAGTAACAGCATTCCCAGCAGGAACTCCAGCGCCGACAGTGCTATCGACGTGGACAGCGTCACCCATTGCGGCACGTAGGACAGCAGTCCCAGCGCCCCCAGATAGTCGTCTATCTTATATTGCGTGCCTAAGGGGTCTATTGCCTTCACGAATCCCGAGAAGATAAGTGTCAGCGCCACCACCAGTCGGCAGATGTTCACTACAATTCTCACTCTCTTAGCCTTATTGCTCCGAACACCGCATAGTTTACGATGTCCATATAGTTCGAATCGATGCCTTCGGAAACGAGTGTTGCACCCTCAAGGTCCTCAATCTCCTTTATTCGCTGGATCTTCGTCAGTATGAAGTCCGTGTACGAGCTTACCCTCATAGCCCTCCACGCCTCGTCGTAGTCGTGGTTCTTCTTGAGCATCAGCTCCAGAGCCTCGTCGGCATGCTTGTCGTACAGCTTCAGCGCCTCCTCAGGACTCATATCTACCTCGTCAACAAACCCGTTCTGCAACTGTACCAGTCCTACAAGTCCGTAGTTTATGAGTGCGATGAACTCGGGACGAATACCTTCGCCTACCTTCGAAACGCCCTTCTGCTCCAACGAACGGATGCGCTTTGCCTTTATAAAGAGTTGGTCAGTGAGCGACGAAGGACGCAGTATGCGCCACGAAGCGCCGTAGTCGTGCAACTTACTGGCGAAAACATCGCGACATTCCTTCATTACGTCCCTGAACTCCTGTTCCGTATTTTGTTCTTTTTTCATTGCTTCTTCGCTATTTGGGCACAAAAGTACAAAATAATTATGAATTACACATTAATAATTGCGAATTATTTCTTACCTTTGTACCAAAATTATGCAATTGCCCGCAGACTTCATAACGCAGATGGAGCGCATGATGGCGCCCGAATTATGGCACGTCCTACGTGAAGGACTTGCCCAGGAGCCTTCTGTGAGCATTCGCATAAACCCCTCAAAGATAGACCTCAAGGAGTGGGAGGTGGCGCTCAGCGACGGTGTGGTGCCTTGGTGTGAGTACGGCTTTTACATCACTCATCGTCCTCCGTTCACCTTCGACCCGCTGCTCCACGCTGGTGCTTACTACGTCCAGGAGTCGTCATCGATGTTCCTCCATCAGGTGTTAAGGCAGTATGTCACGGAGCCCGTAGTTATGCTCGACCTCTGTGCTGCCCCAGGGGGTAAATCGACGCTGGCGCGTAGCGTGCTTCCCGAGGGCAGCCGACTTGTCAGCAACGAGCCGATACGAGGACGCGCACAGGTGCTTGAGGAGAATGTCACCAAATGGGGATACCCTGATCACATCGTGACAAACCGTTATCCCAAGGACTTCCGCAAGAGCAAGCAGCAGTTTGACGTCATCCTTACCGACGTTCCCTGCTCTGGCGAGGGAATGTTCCGCAAGGACGAAGGGGCAATAGCTGAGTGGAGTCTGCAGAAGGTGGAGCAATGTCAGCGCTTGCAACGCGAGATAGTCAGCGATGCGTGGGAATGTCTCGCCCCGGGCGGACTGCTCATCTATAGCACCTGCACCTTCAATACCCTCGAAAACGAGGAGAACATAAAGTGGATTCTCGAGAACTTCGACGCAGAGGTTCTACCCGTACATACAGAAGCGGAATGGAATATCCAAGGTTCAATTTTGCCCGATTTCATCGCTCCCATCTACCGTTTCATCCCAGGACTGACACGCGGCGAAGGACTCTTCATGGCGGTTGTTAAAAAGAGAGGAGGAGCCTCCCCCAACCTTCCACCTTCCACCTTCCACCGTCCACCCTCACCCCTCAACCCTCCACCTTCCACCTTCAACCCCATAGAAATAGACTACCCCACAGCCCTTCGCTACCTTCGTCGCGAGGCGATAGTGTTGCCGCCGGACGCTCCTTTGGGCATCGTCACCGTAAGCTATCAGGGCATACCTTTGGGACAGTGCAAGAACATCGGGTCGCGGGCAAATAACCTTTATCCTAAAGAATGGAGAATAAAAAGTACACATACACCAGATTATGAAGCAATACTTAGACATACTTGACCGCATCCTCAAGGAGGGTGTCAAGAAAGAAGACCGTACAGGAACAGGAACTCTCAGCATCTTCGGAACGCAGTCGCGATATAACCTCGACGACGGCTTCCCGCTGCTGACAACGAAAAAACTACACCTGAAGAGTATCATCTACGAACTGTTGTGGTTCCTCCGCGGTGATACTAATGTGCGCTGGCTCCAGGAACACGGAGTGCGTATCTGGAACGAGTGGGCTGACGAGAATGGTGAACTGGGACCGGTCTATGGACACCAGTGGCGTGCGTGGCCCGACTATAAAGGAGGTACTATAGACCAGATAAAGAACGTCCTCAGACAGATACGCGAGACGCCGGACTCCCGACGAATGATTGTCAATGCGTGGAACGTCGCTGAGGTGGACTCTATGGCGCTGCCTCCTTGTCATACTATGTTCCAGTTCTACGTTGCCGACGGACGACTCTCGCTGCAACTGTATCAGCGCTCTGCCGATACCTTCCTCGGGGTGCCCTTCAATATTGCATCCTACGCCCTCCTGCTGCAGATGATGGCACAGGTAACAGGACTAAAAGCAGGCGACTTCATCCATACCACCGGTGATACACACCTCTATCTTAACCACCTTGACCAGGCACGCCTACAGCTGACACGTACCCCGCGAAAGCTGCCGGTAATGAAGATAAATCCTGATGTCAAGGACCTCTTCGACTTCCGCTATGAAGACTTCCAACTCGAAGGCTACGACCCCTACGACCACATCAAGGCTGAGGTGAGTGTGTGAAATTAATCAAAGAAGCTTCGGTGGTTACACATATCTCCGCCGCGAGATCGTTAAGGTGGTGAAATCGTGCAAAATCGCTGACGGGGGAACCGTGTGCTATATCTTCGTCTAATTCCCAAGGCGACAAGATGAGAAGCATACCACGACTGCACGCCTCGAAACGACGTAACTCGGGCTTCCAATACTGGCTGATAGGCTCCTTTTGAAGTTGTATGACGGGAAGTCCTTCGTCGATGGCGTCGTTGATAACGATGCGCTCTCCCTTAGATATCGCTGGTGAAACAAGGACGACTCCTTGTCGCGCTTCCGTCAGTTGGCGGAGGCGGCTCTCGCGGAACGCTTCGGTTTGTTCTGTAGGGATACCCGTAGAACGGTCCTTACGATGGTAGAACACCTGCTCCTTTTCTGCTCTCTTCAACAGGAAGAGACAGCCAAAAGCAGCGTAATCGTGGGTGCCGATACGAATGTGGAGGCGTCTTTCCAATAAATCGGGGAGGCTTCGGCGCATGATAGCACGCAAGGGGTTGTCGGACATGTACCGCTTTATTACTTCCAGCATCCCCGGCCGCCTAATGATGCGGTCGTGGTAGCCCTCCTCGAAAAGAGGACGCCGCGCCGCTATTCCCGCCGCTATTCCCGCCGCTGTTCCCGCCGTCGTTCCCGCCGTCGTTCCCGCCGCTGACGCGGTGGGCACCGCCGCTGTTCCCGCCGGTGTTCCCGTGGCGTCAGCCCCGGGTCCTCCCGTCCTGGGTCCTCCCGCCCCGGGTCCCCACCACTGGCGGCTGCAGCCGCCCTTGAAAGCACCGATGACATGCCCAAGGTGCTTGCCCTTAGGCAGCGCACTGCGGACGTATATAAGCAAATGGATATGGTCCGGCATGAAAGTTGCCTGCCACACCTCCACCTGTGGGTATTTGCGACTTATCTTTGGCAGTTCTTCATTGATGATACGCTGTGCTAACGCTGACTGAACAATATGCGGAAAGTCTTCTGAGCCGCGTGCTGCCCGCCAGTTGCCGACAAGGTGCCCAAAGACGGGCTTGCGCCCTTCTACGCACATCGTTATCATATATAGACCGACATCACCATAGTCTAACCACTGCGCACGTCGATGCTGGTCGTGCTTGATGTCTCTTGGCTTTATGCCCAGGCGTGACAGTTCCTCTTTTGTGTGTGGCATTTCTCGTTTTACAGGTATCCGATGCAAAGATACAAATTCTTGAGATAACGACAAAATATCCCTATCAATAAAATTAGGTTCTCACGCGCGCGCACGTGATTTTTTTATTTTTGCTATCACTTTTGTCACTTTCGTCATATCGCCTGTGTTATAGGGAATTGTATTGTGATAAAATAGTGATAAAAGTGACAAAATATTGCGAAAATGACAATATTTTTATGAAATTTGTCCCTGCAAAATTTGCATTTTTGCGAAAAATTTTGTATCTTTGTAGGGTGAAATTTAATATTATATGTTTAATTAAAAATAAGAAAAAAGATGCGAACTCAGGATTTACAATTCAACGATGTGCCTACAAATTGGGCACTCTGTTTTAACAATGAGTGCAAGTTGTGCTCTCACTGTCTGCGCCACATGGCTGGCGATGCACTTCCCGATGATGAAATGGCGGCATTCGTGGTGACGCCACGAGCTGGCATAGATGGCGAGTGTAAGATGTTCCACAAGATAAACAAGGTGACTGTTGCCGTTGGTTTCCGAGGACTTTTCAATAAGGTCCGTCACGAAGATTATCACGAAATGGTAGCCGAGTTGATGAAGTATTTAGGCGGAAAAACCGCATATTATCGCTATTTCAACGGGACGTACCGTCTTCGTCCGGAACAGCAGGAGTGGATACACCAGCTCTTCGGCAGGTACGGCTATACGGGACTCGTGGAGTTCAACGGCTTTAAGGAAGAGTATCAGTTCTTCGAGAGTGGTAATCACGGGAGTTTCAAGGCGTGAAACTATTGGTTTCACCGTCCGAAACTATTAGTTTCGCAGTGTGATACTGACAGCTTCAGACTTAGGAACAGGTTGTTTCATTAAAACGAAAAAAAAGGTATGAAAGTTACAAGATTAAGAATAACAAGAAGTAAGCAGCAGTTTGTGAAGACGCTGACGTTAGATGAGATGCTCTTGGAATTCACAAAGGATACTCGCTACGGTGAGGTTGAAAGTTTGAGACGTAGTGCACGAGAGGCTCTCGAGTACAAGTCCTACTCACAACTGGGTTCAGAAGGACTGTTGCCAGAGATATATCCTGCTGCCGTCATGAAGCGCGAAAATGACGGTTCCATCGCTATAAAAGACTATAATCCAGTAGTTCTTCTTAGCGTCGGGAACCTCTACGACAATCGTGACGTGCTGGCGGTGAAACAGGCTGCCAAAATGCTTCCTATGACGATGATAGCCATTAAGGGCTCCAGCGGTATGTCGGTGAAGATACTGGTAAGCATTGTTCCCGACGACGGGAGGATGCCTACTACGGAAGAAGATATGAACGCTTTTCTCGCCGACGGCTACGAACGTTTGGCGGCGGTATATTCGGCGGTGCTTCCTCACCCCGTAACAGGCGGTGGAGGCTCTCTGAGTGTGCGCTTCCGAAGAACCCTCGACGACGACCCTTATCGTAACCCCAATCCTACTCCGTTCAGGGTTATTGATACTAAGGAAAAGCCTGTGCAGCAAATAGATACAACACCTCTGGAACCAGCCGACGACACGAAGAAGGCTGTTCCTGGTGAGGAGACCCGTCAGTTGATAGAGTACCTGGGTGGGAAATACTCCTTCAGGTATAACAAGGTGATGGGCTATACCGAGTTTATGAGAGTTAATGCACCTTGGAGCTGGCGTCCTGTCGATGAACGCGCCACAAACAGCTTTGCTATGGAGGCTCGTGTGGCAGGACTTAACGTGTGGGACAAGGATGTGCGACGCTATATCAACTCTACGTTGATAAAAGACTACGACCCGGTGAGTTCGTATCTCTGGGGACTTGAAGGCAAGTGGGACCGCGTAGATCATATCCGTCAGTTAGCACGCACCGTTCCCAACGACTGTCCCTATTGGGAAGACTGGTTCTATACGTGGTTCCTCGGAATGGTAGCCCAGTGGATGGGGTGGTCACGCAGATACGGAAACTCGGTGGTTCCGTTACTTATCTCCAAGCAGGGCTACAACAAATCGACGTTCTGTCGTTCGCTGATACCACCAGACCTTCAGTGGGGATATAACGACAGTCTGGTGCTTAGCGAGAAGCGTCAGGTGCTTCAGGCGATGAGTCAGTTCTTGTTGATAAACCTCGATGAATTCAATCAAATTCCGCAGAAAGTGCAGGAAGGATTCCTGAAAAATATCATCCAGTTGGCATCAGTGAAGGTGAAGCGTCCCTATGGTAAACACGTGGAGGAACAGCAGCGTTACGCATCGTTTATAGCTACTGCCAACATGACTGACATCCTCACCGATCCTTCAGGAAATCGCCGTTTCATCGCTGTTGAGCTGACAGGACCGATAAAGATTGGCAGGTCTATAAACCACAAACAACTCTACGCCCAGGCTGTCGCCGCAATACGTAACGACGAACGCTACTGGTTCGATGCCGAGCAGACCGAACTGATTATCGAGAACAACAGGAAGTTCCAGCAACTGCCGTCGTCAATGCAGTATTTCAACGAGTGTTTCGTACCTGCGAAGAACGAGGAAGAGGGCACTTTCCTCTCCGCTACCGCTATCTATGACCGAATACGTCATATCGCCGGCTCTCGCACTAATCTTGGCAATCTGCGTCAATTCGGACGACTGCTGACAAATCTTGACGGGCTAATTCACAAACACAACAACCAAGGAACGGTATATTTAGTAAAGGAAATAAGATAAATAATGTCACTTTTGTCACCATTTTGTCACTCGCAATACGTTGTATATAAGGCTGTTTGATAAAAGTGATAAAAGTGACATTAAAAAAGAAAATATTCTGGTGTTAATTGGTGGGGGGAAAACCCAATTAACATTTTTTTGCCTTAATTTCTTTGTTATACTAATAATGTTTAATATATTTGCAAACGTTTACGTAGTGATACGCAGTATAAAAACTAAGCAGGCAGTTTCACGTTTTCGTATCTGGACGAACTCTTGACAACTAGACTATGCGACATGAAAACTTAATTAACTAAACAAAAATAAATTATGAAACAATCAAAAACTAAGAAGCAACTGCTCCTTTTGTCCTGCGTTGTCGGCGGCATGCTTTTGAGCGGGTGTGCTGATGATGGTTATAAGATTTCATCGGTAGATGCTACACTGGGTATTGGAAATGGAAATCTGAACCTGCCCACCAACAACTCCGTTGTAGTTACTCTCGACGACATTCTGGATTTAGGAAGCACAGACATTATCACCGTTGACAACAATGGTGACTACAAGTTCGGCAAAGCCCCGGAAAACGTTAGTGATGTTAAGGTACGCGTGAAAAGTATTCACAGCAACGGTTCGCCCAGAACGCTGGCATTCCCTGCTATCAACCTTCCTGCCAGCATCCAAGCACTTGCCGGTCAGACTGTCAAACCCTCAGACTATGGTGTTTCGCTGGCACAGGGTGGCGACATCTCGTTAATTGACTATCAGTTCAACGTTCCTGACGATGTGGAGTCGTTGAACTATGTGGTGCTTGGCAACGGTGTCTCTATGAAGATAGAAATTACGCTGAGTGCTGTGACAAAACTTAACAAACTCGAGGTAACACTGCCCCACCAGTTCGTGGTAGAAAACCTGAACGGCGGCACTTTCGACAATACCACCAACAAACTGACATTGACCAACGTGACTGTCAGCAGCGGTAAGGTAACCTTGAATTTCCTTCTGAAACAGATTAAAGCAGAGTTGGATGCTAATCATGTATTTACGGTGCACGACAATGTGCACATGAATATAGACATTGCCGAGCTGAAAGTTCCCAGCGCAGCAACGCTGCCAGTCAGTGGTGTCGTAACTATTGGCAGTATGGACGTGACAGCCGCTAACGGCAGGTTCAATCCAACCATAGACCCACAGGCAGTAGGCTCAACCACCATTAACTCGCTGCCCGACTTCCTGACCGATGCCCGCGTAGTGACTGACATTGACAATCCGCAGATATGGCTGACGTTAGTGTCGAACCTTCCTATTGACGGCTATGCTGAGGCAAAGCTAAGCTCCACGACTTCTCAGGCAGACGTTATCCTTAGCAAGGCAAAGGGCAACGAGTTGCCCATCGCAGCCAACAGCACCACACGCCTTGTCATTTGTCGCAAGGCTCCCGCAAACCTGTCGGGCTACAAAGCAGTCGTCGCTCCCGACCTTACAAATCTCATCAAGAAGGTGCAGGAGGGTATGAAGATTAACATTGACATAACGAAGTACGAAAGTCAGCAGACCAGCGATGCGATGGTAGAGTTAGGACACGACTATCTTATTAAACCCGACTACACCATTTCTGCTCCTTTGGTACTCGGCGATGAAGCCAATATAATATACAACTCCACAGAGGACAACTGGAATAAAGACCTCAAGGATCTGGAATTGACGAAGGGTGCAACGTTGCAGTTGACGGCAAGTGTCAACAACGGAGTTCCAGCCAACCTTGAGATTAACGTCAAGCCCCTTGGCATTGACGGCACAGAACTGACCACATTGACCGTGAAGCCTATTGAAAATAAGGTTAAAGCAGGCGAAACTGCCGGCACCATTAAGTACGAGATTGTTGATCCGGAAGGTGCTGGCCTTAAGAAACTTAACGGCATACAATACGAGTTGCTGGTAACCGCACCCTCCGCAGCAAGTGAGAAGGGCAAGGTTCTCAACAAGAACCAGAAGATTACCATCACAACAACTGACCTGAACCTCAGCGGAAAACTGATAATTGATGCCAACTGATGTTTAACCTTAATGTAAATAGACTATGAACGCAAAAAAATATATAATGGCTGTGGCAATACTTTCAATAAGTACTGCTACTATGGCACAGACATTGAATTCAGCCTACTTTACGGAAGGCTATAATTACCGACATACCATGAACCCTGCCTATGGCAATGATGAAGGCTATAGCGCCATTCCTGTCCTGGGTAACTTAAACGTGAAGGTTCAGGGAAACTTCGGTGTCCGCGACGTACTGTTCAAGAGCAGTGAATACGGAATAAACACCGGAAAGTCGTTGGTAACCTTTATGCATCCCGGCATTCCCACTGGTGATGCTCTTGGTGGACTGTCGTCAGGCAACAACCGTGTTGTCGGCGATATAAATATCCCTATAGTATCCGTCGGTTTTAAGGGCTTCGGTGGTTACAACACCGTAGAACTGAATACCAAGGTGGCTTTCGGTACTTCCATTCCTTACGAGTTCTTCGAGTTCGCAAGGAATACAGGCAATAACACTTACGATATCGGCGATATCAACGCTAACGCCCAGGCTTACGTGGAGTTGGCCTTCGGTCACTCCCGTCAGCTTGACGAGAAGTGGCGTGTTGGTGCCAAGTTCAAGCTCCTCTTCGGTGGTGGACGTGCTGACGCGAAGTTCGAAGGCCTCACCGCCAACCTCAAGGATGCAAACAAGTGGATTATCTCCGGCAAGGCTACTGTCGATGCTTCTGTCAAGGGCTGGCAGTACAAAATGGAAGAAAAAGAGTATAATAACCCTGACCGCGGCACGTACAATCGTGTAAAGGGTGTAGATGTGAAAAACGGCGGTGTCGGAGGCTTCGGTATGGCAGTAGATTTAGGTGCTGTATATAAAATAAATGAGGACTGGAAAGTCAGTGCCGCACTCCTTGACCTTGGCTTTATCCACTGGAACACCGATATGCGTGCCGAAAGTACCGGCAAACCTTTCGAGTTCGACGGCTTCCATGATGCAGAAGTAGCCAAGAATAGTCCTAATTCCTTCAAGAATCAAGGCGACAACTACAAGGATCAGTTAATCGACTTCGCCAATCTGCAGACCGTCACCGACGCGGGTGGACGAACCACCGGCATCGGTGCTACTATGAACCTCGGTGCAGAGTATAACCTGCCTGCCTATCGTAGAATTACCTTCGGTTTCCTGAGCAGCAGCCGCTTCCGCGGACCTTATTCCTGGACCGATGCCCGTCTGAGCGCCAACTGGGTACCCCTGAAATGGCTCGATGGCGGCGTGAACTTCAGCGTCAACAGTTTTACCGCCAGCATGGGATGGGTTCTTAACGTTCACCCGAAGGGCTTCAATTTCTTCCTCGGTATGGACCACATCCTGGGCAAGACTACAAAGGAGTTTATTCCTCTTACCTCTAACGCTAACTTCGTAATGGGTATGAATATCACATGGTAATAGCAGAAAGATAATAAACCAATATATATAACTAAAAACCAAACCTATGAAAAAGATTCACTTATTCATCATGGCCACTCTCCTCATGGTATGTGGAGTAGTGATGGCAAAAAGTATTACTGTTTATGTTCAGGCAGAAACTGCTCCATACATTTGGTCATGGGGTGCCAGCGATGGTGTTGATTACAATGTTGGCAGCTGGCCTGGCGCGAATCAGTTTACAGAAACTTGGACAGATCCTGCTACTGGTGACTTGTTCTGGAAGTATTCTTTCCCAGAGTCTGTTGAGTATATAAGCTACTTGTTCAACGATGGTAATATAGAAAGACCCAGACAGACATCCAATGTTGATAATGTTACTTCAGACCGCTATTTCATACTTAATTGGGACGATGGTAGTGGTTATGTAAGCCTTGAAGATGTAACTGAAAATTACATTGTGATTCCCGATGCGGAAGTGAAATCACTCGGTATTTCTGGTAATCATAACGGATGGGGTTTGCCCGATGGCTCTGAATTTACCCTCGTTGGAGGTAAGACATTCACAGCGACCATCGACCTGACAGGTTATGAATTTGATGATAACTTATGGCAATTCAAGCTTCGTCCAAACTTCAACACTTGGATTGGCTACTATGAAGTAACTATTGATGGCAACATTCCTTCATGGCTTTCAGATAACTATGGCAACTTTATGGTTGACCTGACTCAGACCGGTAGAATATTCAACATCACTGCTACATGGGCAGGAGGAAAGGATGAAACCCAGGGCTGGACAATGAAAATTACAACTTCAAATTCTGGTGGCGGCGGAATCATAATACCTGGTATTACAGAAGCCTTCCAGATGGATGGTACATCGTATGGATTATCTAGTGAACCTACTCCGATAGGTGCAGATTTCCAGTGGTATGGTGGAAATAACATGGAAGTATATAATGCTTTCACTGATTCATATAAATTGGTAAACATCAAGTCTGCTAATGGATACAACCGCATAGCGATTGATGACAATATAATCTATACTGAAAATGGTATAGTAGGAAATTCAAATCCAAAGACAGAAACAGGTGGAAGCCCTGCTACAACTCTGATGCCACCAGCTTCGGGAACTGTCGTAAAGGTTGTAGCCAAGAGCGATGGATGGATATACATTCCTTCAAAAATAGCAACCAACAAGGCATATATGGTATTTGAAGATGGTTTGCCAATAGGATATAAGTATGCTTTGGAAAGCATCTACGAAAGTGCTGTTAATAATGTAATAGCAGGAGAAATAAAACCAAACGATGGTGACTATATCACCAAACCTGTAGATTGGCTAATTCGTAATTATACAGGAGATCCAGAGGCAGAGACTGCCGGCAGTGGTCTTGGTGTGATATACTTCAAGGTTAAAGCAGGCAGCACATATCTTGCAATGTCATGTGGTAGTAAAATTTCATGGAGCGGAATTTACTTCACCTCAACGGAAGCACAGAGCGTGAAAGTTCTTAGCGATGAAGGCGCCGCACTTGAGATTGCTACTGCCGACCCAGTAGATGATAAGTCTGCGGCTTACTATGAGCTGTATAACACTATCGCTGAGGCAAGGACAATATTGAAGGAAACAAAGCTTACACCAGCAGGTGTTAACCAGCTTGAAGGAGCTATCACCGCAGCAGAAGAGGCTCTTGCTACAGAAGTAGATGAGACTATGACCGCTGCAACAACAACACTTCGTCAGGTGATGAATGATGTACTTACAAATGCAGTACTGCCATCAGAGACAATCAATTTGATATATAGTAGCGGAAGGCATTATTGGTATGGTAACGAATGGATTAACGGACAAAATGCTAATGTCCTCATTGCCCCGGGAAATAATAATTACGGAACGCCAGAGAGCAACTATTACTACCTATATTTCTATTGGGGTAACACGATGACGGTGCGTTCTAACGAAATGCCTATTGTTGCTATTGACTTCGGAGGCGAAATCTATGGAACACTCTCTGCAAGTACTGGAACAATGAAGAATTCAACTACATGGGAAGGTGATGCCGATGAGGTTACGTTCACAAATAATGATGTGAATGGTAATACCAGCAACATCAGTTCAATAACGATATACTTCTACAATCCGTCAGAGACAGAACTCGTTGAACGCATTGCATCGCAGATAGCTGCCAGCGAGACAGCAATTGCAGCGTTGGCTTATCAGAATGTTAAGGGCAAGGCAGAACTTGCTGCACTCATCGAGGAGGCACGCGCACTTACTGCTGAGTCTGGCAAGGAGGTGCTGAAGGCAGCTTTGAGAAATATGAAGACCCAGACCGACGCTGTTGTTGCTCTTGATGGGCAGTATCAGACATTGGAAAGACTGTTACAGACTGTTGAGAACACAATACAGCAGAATCCTAATGCAGATGCTACATACGCTGCTGAGGCAACGGCAAAGGTTGGCGAAATACGCGATGGAATGGCTTCAGGAGCATATTCTGCAGACGACATCGCTACTCTGACCGCCCAGATGAACCGCTATAACTACCTCCTCGCACAGGTTTATCTGACTATCGACGTAACAGAGGCTGGAACACTCGGTTATCTCATCCTCGATCGTACAGCAAACCTTACTGACGTAAAGGGTCTAAGAGTAAGTGGTAAGCTCAATAGTACAGACTTTACTACTATTAAGAACCTCACCAACCTCATGGAGCTTAATATGGCGGAGACTAATGTAACAACGTTTGCCGAGTACCAGTTCCAGGGCATGACGTCTCTTTAGAAGGTGGTACTGCCAAACCAGATGACAGCACTTGGCAAGTACGTCTTTGAGGGATGTACTTCATTGAAGGACGTAGCGCTGTCACCGCAGCTG
>CAMUVE010000009.1:0-43486 GCA_947163985.1 uncultured Prevotella sp. | reverse complement strand
CTGCATTGGGAACGACATCGTGCATGGGTCACGGACCGATATACATCTAAAGAATCAAGCCTCGACCGAGTGGTCGGGGCTTGAACTGCGTTGAAGGTACTCTCGCTCGGGAATAAAAATAAATTTGCATTTATTTTGTATTCTCTTCGCTTAATCGTACCTTTAAATAAGATACTCTCGCTCGGGAATACAAAGAAAAATTTATTTTCCTTTGGTATTCCGCTCGCTTAGTCGTATCTTTGCATCAGGAAAAGTAAAAATACACGATTATGAGCATCGACACTTACAAACTGACAAGCATGGAGGAGCCTACCGACGAGGTGCTCTCGCAACTGATGCGTGAGGCCGCTGAGGAAGCAAAGAAGAAGAGAGCGGAAGCAACGGCACGTTTCTTCGGACAGATGAAACGTGAATCTGAAAAGATTGCAGCATCATGTTAAAAGAAAACCATCGCCCCGTACTCATCGTCATTGCTGGTCCCAATGGGTCGGGCAAGACCACTATCACCTCGAAGATTCTGCGTCACGAATGGCTTGAGGGAGCCGTCTACGTAAATCCCGACCAAGTGGCACAGGACCGATTCGGCGACTGGAACTCGCCCCAAGCTGTGCTCCAGGCTGCACAATACTGCGAAGAACAACGTGAAGAGTGTCTGAAAAACGGTCAGAGTCTTATCTTCGAGACTGTACTTTCTTCCGAAGGAAAGGTGGACTTCATCCAGCGTGCTCGTGAAGCAGGCTATTTCATTCGCATCTTCTTTGTTTCCACAAGCCACCCCACCATCAACGCATTACGCATTGCTCAGCGAGTAATGGAGGGCGGTCACGACGTGCCGATTCCTAAGATTATCTCGCGCTACCAGAAGTCGATACTCAACTGCAAGCGTGTAGCACCCATTGCTGACCGCGTATATGTTTACGATAACTCTATAGATGATACCGAGGCTCGCCTGCTATTCCGCATGACCGATGGTAAACTCTTCAAGCGCTACACCGACGACATCCCCCTTTGGGCGCAGACCATCATCGACTGAGCCCTCATTCCTCAGCCTTCATCCTTCCTACTTGCCGTAGGCAATACATCGTAACCACAAAAAAGCGGAGCTCAAAGAGCCCCGCTTTGACTTCGTCTAACCCCCTCACGCTCGACATAGCTCAAGCAAGCTTGGCTCTGTTCTCGCTTAATCGGGGCTTTTATAGTGGTTTGATAAAATTCTGTTTAGAAGAACAGGTAGCGGTTGTCCTTAACCTTTGCGTTAACGTAGAGCTCACGCATGTAGTTGCCTGCATACTGCATAGCACGCTGCTGAGCGCGCTGAGCGTACTGCTTAGCATCGAACTTAGCACCCTGACGTGCATGACGGCTCTTTACCTGGAAGAGGTAAACACCACCGTTACCCTTTACAGGAGTCTTAGAGAACTGACCTGCCTTTGTTCCTGCTACAGCACCGCTGAGTGCTGGCTCGCTGGCGCCTGTCTCCTGAATGAATGCGGGAGCGGCGAAAGTAATCTGGTTTACGTCAGAAACCTTAGCGCCCTTCTTCTGAGCTGCTGCAATGCTTGTAACGCCGTTGAGCTTAGCCATAATCTTCTCTGCCTTCTTGTCGTTAACAACGAGACCGCGGATGTACTCCTTAACCTGAGCATTGTCGAGTGACATATAGCCAACAGGGTTAATCTTTGTATTTACGATAACCAGCAGGTGGTCGTTATTGCCACACTCATAGAGAGGAGAAACGTCGCCTTCCTTAGAGTCGAAAATCCACTTGAGCGCTTCGCGTGTTCCGTGAATACCTGCTACGTAGTGCTCGGTGTTGCTCATTCCCAGACGCTCCTGAACCTGGTAGCCGTACTTAGCGGCAGCCTTCTCGATAGCCTCGAGTGACTGGTTCTCGCTTACGAACTGACTGAACTTGTTGTATGCTGCGCCGTAAGTGTCCTTAGAGAAATCAATAGGACGCTTGATGACTGCTGCGGTATATTTCTCAACAGGAGCACGACGGTCGAGAACCTGGAGGATGATGTTGCTACCAACCATTTCGAGGTTTGTGTAAGCGTTGAGTGCTGCTGTGTTCAGAGTATTAATATATGTACGCGTATCCTTGTCAAGTGAAGGAGCTGTCTGATACTGGTTGCTTGTGAGCCAAGACTTCTCGCCAGTCTGGTTGTACTTCTTAGCAAGAGCCTCGAAGTCGGCACCACCCTGAAGAGCGGTGTATATAGAGTCTGCCTGCTTGCGAACGGCTGTGATGTCGCTGCCGCCAACCTGGATAGCGCGGAACTGTATAGAGTCAGGAAGCTGCTGCTTAGCGATGAGCTTGATGACGTTGAGTGTGTTGTCAGCCTTGTTCTCCTTTGGTGCTGTTGTAGTACCGACAGCGACAGAGTCGAGCTGAGCAGCGATGTCGCTTGAGAAAGCAGCCTTTGTCTGAGGTACGCCAAGATAGCCTACAACAGAACCTGCCTTACGGAGAACCTCTGAAGGATCGTTGGTTGTAGCAAGGAGAGCTGCAGCGTCCTTAACAGACTTCTCGATAGCAGCGCGGTCAGCAGCAGAAGCAGCAACCTTTACGTCAACATACTTGATGTCACGTGACTCCTCAACCTGCTTGAACTGAGGCTTCAGCTCCTCGTACTTTGCCTTGAGGTCAGCATCGTCAACCTTAACGTCCTTATCGTTGATAGCGCTGTATGGGAATGCTGCGAGCTGAATGTTGCTCTCTACATTCTCGTTGTCGAATGCTGCCTTAGCTGATATAGGATTTGAGAGGAAGCATGCTCCGAGCAAAGCCTGATACTTCTGAGAGAGAGTCTGCTGGCGCAGGTTCTTCTCGATGAATGTCCAGTAGTTGTACATTGAACGCATCTGGTCTGCCATCTGTGGGTTTGAAGTCTTTGCCTTCTGGTACTCAGAGAGGAACTGCTTCAGGAGGTTAACGTCGAAACGTCCTGTCTTCTGGTTAACGAAAGGAGTCTGTGCCAACATGGGGTTAGTACCCTCGTTGAGCATATTCTGGATTTCCTCGTCGGTAACAGTAAGACCAAGTTTCTCTGCCTCGTTCTCGATGATGGTATTCTGAACGAAAGTCTGCCATACCATATCCTTAACACGGTTAAGATCCTCGTCGGTGAGGTTGTCGCGTCCCTGTGTCATCTTGATAACATCAGAATACTCGTCAACGAGTTTCTGGAATTCCTGGACGTCGATTTTCTTACCTAACACTTCGCCAACTTGTTGGCGCTCCTGATTGCGCTGTGACTCGCAAGAGCGGAAAAGCTCCTCAGCGATGAAGGCAAACAGGGCAAGACCAATTACTGTTACAAGTACTGGTCCCCAGCTTCTAATTCTTCCTATTGCTGCCATTGTTTGTTGTTTTTATTTTGTTTTGTTTTTATTTTTTCAATTCAGCCTGCAAAGTTACGAAAAAGTGTGTACAATGCAAAACAAAAGTTCATTTTTTTGTTTTAATCATTCACTTTAAGTCGTACAAGTTCTATTTTAGTCATTGTGTTCTTGAGAATCTTAAACTCAAAACGACCTATTTTCACCACTTCGTTGAGTTTCGGGAAACTCTCGTATTCGTGCAGGATAAGTCCTCCGACTGTCATGTAGTCCTCGCTCTCAGGCAGTTCGAGGTTGAACATCTCGTTGACTTTGTCTATTTCGAGTCGTGCCGAGAGGATGTATTCGTTATCTCCTACTTTCTTTGCCACGTAGTTGCTGTTGTCGTGCTCGTCCTCTATCTCTCCGAAAATCTCTTCTACGATATCCTCGAGAGCCACGATACCGCTTGTTCCTCCGAACTCGTCGATGACGACGCCGAGCGACTTCTTCTGCTGCAGGAAGGTCTGCATCATCTTTTGTGCCGACATAGTTTCCGGAACGTAGGGCATAGTACGGATATGCTGGCGCCAGTCTTTCGGTTCGCGGAACATCTCCAAAGAGTGGATGTAGCCTATGATGTGGTCTATGTCCTCGTGATAAACGATAATCTTTGACTTTCCGCTTTCCACGAAGATGTTCTGCAGCTCCTCAAGGGTGCAGTCCTCGTTGACGGAACATATCTCTGTACGAGGCACCATACAGTCGCGCACCTTTGTGTCGGCAAAGTCGAGAGCGTTCTGAAAAATCTTTACTTCGTCCTCTATGTCGTCCTCGCTGCGGGCATTGTCGATACTTGTCTGTACAAGATAGTCAAGGTCAACCTTTGAGAACTCCTCGTCAGTCTCTTCCTTAGGAATCTTTATGCCGAAGAGTCGCATAAGACGACGTGAAAACGTTGCGCAGAATTTTGATATAGGCCAAAGGACTATGTAGCAGAGATATGCCGGAGCAGCAAATATCTTCAGCAGTCGGTTAGGGTTGCTCTTGAAGAGAGTCTTTGGCAGGAATTCGCCTGTAAACAGCACTATCAGGGTGCTGATTATGGTGTCGAGAGGAACAGTAACCGCGGGGTCCAAACCGTCAAAGATGGTATTGTCGAAAAGACGGGCTATGAGGATACCGTAAACGACAAGCGCTATGTTATTGCCGACAAGCATAGTGCTCACGAAGGTGTTTGTATGGCGGTAGAACGTGGAGAGAATGCGCGACGAGGGTCCTGCCTTTTCTACTTCCGCCAGCATGCGGTTGCTTGAAACGAAGGCTATCTCCATTCCCGAGAAGAATGCCGAGAAAGCCATCGTTATTATTATTCCTATGACAAGAGTAATGTCTGCTTCCATTGGGGTTATTTCTTTCGCGTTGGTGTGGTAGGATTACGCAGCTTCGCCTTCGTAGTGTCAGGAGCCGACAGTATGGAGTCGCCTGCCGAGTTGCCGAAGCCGCTATCGCCACGCTCGAACGAGCCTTTTGAGTTTGTTACGATATAATGACGCATCTGTTCGTCACTACGGAAATACGTGCCTTCCATCTCGCGCTCAGGAGTTACGAGGCGTGAGAAAGTATGACTGTACATCTCGTGTGCCTGCTGGTCCCAGAACAGTTCCTCGCTGCGGAAACGCAGGTTGTCCTTAGTGCGGATACTAACCCTTCCGCGGAGTTCCCACAGCTTACGCTCATCATAATAGTAAGCGGTATCTGCCTGGATGTAAGCCTCGATATGAAACTTCTTATCATATTGTTCAAGGAAGATGCCCTTGTTGAATATCCAACGTGACGGACGACGTACAACATTCACCTCCCAGCGTTCTGCAACAATGCGGTACTTCATTACTCCCGAGTCGGAAATAAGAGTGCTGACGCCGTAGGAGGTCATCATAGCTACAGAGTCGCGCTCATAAATGGCGGGTGCGGTGTGCTCTTTCTCACTACTGCATGCCACTATTGCCATCAAACAAACCAAAAACCAAGCTAAATTCTTCACTCTTAACTCTTCACTCTTCACTCTTAACTCTTAACTTAACTCTACTCCACCTTCCACTTCATGAACCAGCGTTCGTTGAAGGTTATACCGATATTGATGCGGAAAGTGTTCTCCTTGAGAAGTCCTGCGCCAGACTGCTGTACCCATTGTCCTGAGATGTTGAGTATAGAGCGGTTATTGGTGACGTTAACGATAGGAATACCGAAACCGAGACTTGCGCTAATCTCCTTAGGACCGTTGCCTCCGTTGACTCTGATATATGGCGTAGCATACGAGAAGCCCGCACGGATGCGCATTCTGCTGAAGAAGTTACGGCTTAATTCGTTGGCACAATACTGACCGCCGACGGTAATCTTGTGTCTGTCCTTGAAATAGTTGTCGTCCATAACGTACCTACCGACGTTGTACTCGATGCGATAGACGGGGAACGAGGTCTTGCTCCACATCTGCCACTGATAGTCGGCACCTACTTTCCACTTCTCGTTATGGTTCCACGTTGTTCCGAAGCCCACGATTGTAGGAATCTTGAGAACATGATGAAGTGAATATGTGGTTCTTGTGGTTACACTTGTCTGAGAGTTCGTAGAAATGATGTTACACGTAGGCTCTCCCGAAACCTTGTGGCCAGGCGAGAATGTAGCACCGAATGTGAGTTTGTTTTTCTTGTCGAGTTCTGCGGTATATTGAACACCGAAGTTCAACTTCCAGCTTGCCACATTGAACGAAGTATTCTTTCGGAGCGACTTCGTGGTAGCGTCGCTGTATGAGTTTGTCACGTTAGTTTCTATCGGACCCCATATAAAGCTTGTGTTCACACCTGCGGAGAAGTTCTTGAATATCTCCCATCCTACTCCGAGATAAACCTCGTGAATACCGCCGGAACCGTTATAGCTGTTGACATATTTCTGTTTTATGTCGTTGTTGAGAATGCCGTTAACCCTGTAGTTGTAGCCCATATTAGTATAAGGTACGAAACCAAAGCTGACACCCACATGACGGGCAGCACGGAATCCAGCTACGATATATTCAAGACTGGCGTTCTTCGCATTCTTGCTAACTCCGTTCTCCTTGAAATTTGTAATCTGACCGCTTGCTCCGATGTCGAAGATAAACGTTAATGAATCGACAGCAGAGTATGAGGCAGGGTTCATGTAGTTCACCTGATTGTGCTCTCTGAAACCTAACGCCAACCCGTTCATGCCGCGATTGAAGCCACTCGTCTGGTCGCTAAGAAGTCCGTATCCGTATTGCGAATAAGGCGAATTAGTGCTGCTCTGAGCACTTACCGCAAGTGATATTGCCGCCAAAACGACGGTACTATATATTTTTTTCATTATACTGTAATATTCTATTCAGTCCCTTCGGCACGAGGTAATCGTCCGTTTGGGGTGCAAAGTTGGGAAAATTTTTCGAGAAATGCAAACCTAAATGCACTCCGCCCGTTAAATAAATGTAAAGATTAGGATATTTTTCAGAAAAACGTCGTATGTAACCCTCTATTTCGTACTTTACACCACGGATAACACCACTACGAATAGCAGTTATCGTAGTATCGCCAAGAAGCGGATTGGCTCCCTCGCGATCGACGAAGGGCAGACGCGCCGTGAACTTGTTCAGCGCCTTAAAACGAATGGTTGGTCCGGGAGAGATGTTTCCACCGAGATACTCTCCTCGGGAGTTAACAAAGTCGTATGTGATGCAAGTGCCGACGTCGATAATCAGAATGTCGCGCCCAGGATTTAACGTTGCAGCCCCAACAGCTGCTGCCAATCTGTCAGTACCGAGGGTCTCCGGCGTGCGATACTTGTTGGTAATAGGTATCGGCGTAACACCGCTCTCGAAAAAGAGTACGGGGAAAGGCAGGAAATGAATCTTCTCAGTAAACTCCGCGGACAACTCGGCAACAGCACTTACTATGCCGCGCTCAAAGGAGTATTTCTGGCAGAAATCGTCAAGTAAATGCTCCTCGCCCTTGTCAACACGCTGCTCCTCGACAACCTTGTTATTGTTGAAACAAACCATCTTGGCGCAGGTATTTCCTATATCTATTATTAAATTCACGACTGCAAAGGTACAAAATAATTCATAATTCATAATGCAGAATTGATAATTATTCTCTCAAATTTTGAAAATTCTTCTTTCTTTCCCCTTTAAAGTATTACCTTTGCACCCATGAATAATATCAAACACATATTATTAGCACTCTTTCTGACAATAGTAACGGGAGTGAAAGCCAACCCTGTTGACTCCATAGAAATAAGCCTGCTGACATGCTCGCCACACAACGAAGTTTACAGTCTTTACGGACATACAGCCCTGAGAATAAGAGACTCTATAAGCAAACAGGACTGGGCTGTCAACTACGGTGTATTCGATTTCAGCAAACCCCTCTTCGTGCCGCGTTTCGTCTTCGGACTTACCGATTACGAAATGGGTATCTTTCCTTTCAGACTGTTTTGCGAGGAATACAAATATTTTGGCAGCAGCATAACCGAACAGGTACTCGACTTCACTGCTGAAGAGAAGGCAAGAATAGTACAGGCAATACTGAGGAACTACGAACCGCAGAATAGAGAATACAGATACAATTTCTTTTACAAAAACTGCACTACCCAAGCGAGAGATGTGATATACGATAATCTACCGCTTAACGTAACATATAAAACAAACAAAACCAAAGACTTACCTTCATATCGTGAACTAATACACGAATATAATGAAGAGTTCAGATGGGCACGCTGCGGAAACGACCTACTACTGGGCGTAGGAGCCGATAAAAACACCACAATAGACGAACAGCAGTTCCTGCCCGAGAAACTTATGAACGATTTTGACAAAGCCTATGTAGGCAACAGAAAACTTGTCAAAGAAAAGAAGGTGCTGTTTGAGGCAAGGAAATACGAAGGAACAGAGGTGCTGCCGATGATGATAAAGCCTACAACAATTACTCCGACACACGTCGGAATGGCATTGCTGGTGCTGATAATCATCCTAACACTTGCAGAATGGAGGACAAAGAAACTGTTCTACTGGGTTGATGCCATACTAATGGTGGCCTGCGGCTTAGCCGGAATACTGCTTTTCCTTATGCTTTTCTCGCAACATCCTACTGTTCGCGTAAATCTGCAGCTACTGCTGCTTAACCCTCTCCCACTCTTCTTTGTGGTAAGGATGATAAAACGCAGTCGTAAAAAGCAGACAGACTGGCAGTTCCGTATGTGGATTATTCTTATATGCCTGTTCTTTGCAGGTAGCGCTATACAGCACTATGCAGAGGGTATGCACCTCTTGGCAGCATCGTTATTGATAAGGAATGTGGCACGATTTTTGAAAAAAGCATAAAAACATAGTGCAAAAACATTTTTTTTTACTAACTTTGCGCCCTGATATATAAAATAAGGTATAAATACAAAATCAAAATATGAGTTTAAACAGTTTTTTGAAGTCATTATTCGGCGACAAATCGTCGCGAGATATGAAACTCATCCAGCCTATCGTAGAGAAAGTAAAAGCAGCATATCCTGCAATTCAAGCGCTTAGCAACGACGAACTGCGTGCTAAGACAAAAGAGATCCAGGCTTATGTGCAGGACTCGGCAAAGGAGCAGAAAGAGAAGATTGAAGCTCTGAAGGCTACAATAGAAGATACGCCTATCGACGAGCGCGAGAGTATTTTCAACGAGATAGACAAACTGGATAAAGAAGTTCTTGACATTTACGAGAAAGCTCTCGACGAGGTATTACCTGTGGCTTTCAGTATCGTTAAAGAGACAGCACGTCGTTTCTCAGAAAACGAGGACATCGTTGTTACGGCTAACGATTTCGACAGGGAACTTGCAATAGAGCACGACTTTGTGGATATCGACGGCGACAAGGCGATATATCATAACCACTGGGTTGCAGGAGGTAACGAACAGAAATGGGATATGGTTCACTACGACGTACAGCTCTTCGGTGGTGCCGTTCTGCATCAGGGAAAGATTGCCGAGATGGCGACTGGTGAAGGTAAAACGCTTGTAGCTACCCTGCCTGTGTTCCTCAACGCACTTACAGGAAACGGTGTTCACGTGGTTACCGTCAACGACTATCTGGCAAAACGTGACTCGGAGTGGATGGGACCGCTCTATATGTTCAACGGACTGTCTGTTGACTGTATTGACAAACATCGTCCTAACTCACCAGAACGTCGTAAGGCTTACCAGGCGGACATCACCTTCGGTACTAACAACGAATTTGGTTTCGACTATCTTCGTGATAATATGGCTATATCGCCTGCCGACCTTGTTCAGCGCCGTCATAACTACGCTATTGTCGATGAGGTTGACTCCGTGCTTATTGACGATGCACGTACTCCTCTTATCATTTCAGGACCTGTAGAGAACGGTGACGACCAGATGTTCGAGGAATATCAGCCGCTGGTTGAGAAACTTGTTAGTGTACAGCGCCAGCTTGCCACACAGTACCTCGCTGAGGCAAAGACAAAGATTTCCGAGGGACAGAAACTGTTAGAAGAAGGCAAGAAAAAAGAAGGTCAAGAAATGCTTGATGCTGGTTTCCTCTCGTTATACCGTTCGCACAAGTCGCTGCCTAAGAACAAACCTCTCATAAAATACCTCTCTGAGGAGGGTATCAAGGCTGGAATGCTCAAGACAGAAGAGATTTATATGGAGAACAACAACCGACGTATGCCTGAGGCTATAGAACCTCTGTACTTCGTTGTTGACGAGAAACTGAACTCCGTAGAGCTGACTGATAAAGGTTCCGAGTGGCTTGCCAATCAGGTTAACGACAAAGAACTGTTCGTGCTGCCCGACATCACATCGCAGCTTTCTGCCCTTGAGAACGAGAACCTTTCTGAGGAAGAGAAACTTGACAAGAAGGACCAACTGCTCTCTCACTATGCAGTACAAAGTGAGCGCGCTCACACACTCCGTCAGTTGTTAAAAGCGTACACCATGTTCAACAAGGACGACGAATATGTCGTTATGGATGGCGAGGTGAAGATTGTCGATGAACAGACAGGACGTATCATGGAAGGACGTCAGTGGAGCGACGGTCTGCACCAGGCTATCGAAGCTAAAGAGCACGTAAAGGTAAAGGAGGCAACACAGACCTTCGCAACAATTACTCTGCAGAATTACTTCCGTATGTACCACAAGCTGGCTGGTATGACGGGTACTGCTATAACAGAGGCAGGAGAGTTCTGGGACATCTACAAACTCGACGTTGTAGAGATTCCTACTAACAGACCTGTTATCCGTAAGGATATGGACGACCGTCTGTATAAGACTGCCCGTGAGAAATATAACGCTGTCATTGACGAGATTCAGGAAATGATTAACCAAGGTCGTCCGGTACTTGTCGGTACTACATCGGTGGAAATATCAGAACTTCTTTCCAAGATGCTTACAATGCGTAAGATTCCACATAACGTACTTAACGCTAAGCTCCACCAGAAGGAGGCGGACATCGTTGCAAAGGCTGGTCTTTCAAAGACTGTGACTATCGCAACGAATATGGCGGGTCGTGGTACCGATATCAAGCTTTCTCCGGAGGTTAAGGAGGCTGGAGGTCTTGCAATCATCGGTACTGAGCGTCACGAGAGCCGACGTGTGGACCGTCAGCTACGTGGTCGTGCCGGTCGTCAGGGAGACCCGGGTTCTTCAGTATTCTTCGTCTCTCTTGAAGACAAGTTGATGCGTCTTTTCGCCAGTGAGCGTATTGCCAGCGTTATGGACCGTCTGGGTATCGAAGAGGGAGAACGTATTGAAAGTCCTCTGATGTCACGAAGCATAGAACGTGCACAGAAGAAGGTCGAAGAAAACAACTTCGGTATTCGTAAACGTCTGCTCGAATATGACGACGTCATGAATAAACAGCGTACCGTTGTTTATGAAAAACGTCGTCACGCTCTTATGGGTGAACGTATCGGAATGGATATTACGAATATCATCTGGGACCGCGTGGTAAACATCATCGAGAACAACGACTACGAGGGATGCAAGGAAGAGTTCGTAAAGGTGCTCTCTATGGAATGTCCTTTCACAAACCAGCAGTTTATCGAAGGTAATCACGACACTCTTGCTGAGGAGTCGTTCCAGTTGGCTATGGATGCCTTCAAGCGTAAGACCGACAGAATACAGACTATCGGTAACCCCGTTATCAAGGAGGTTTACGAGAATCAGGGCGACAGATATGAGCGCATCATGGTGCCTATCACCGACGGCAAACGTGTTTACAACATTCCGTGCAACCTCAAGGAGGCATACGATACGGAATGTAAGAGCGTAGTAAAACAGTTCGAAAAGACCATACTGCTACACATCATCGACGAGTGCTGGAAGGAGAACCTGCGTGCTCTTGACGAGTTGAAACACTCTGTACAGAATGCAAGCTACGAGCAGAAGGACCCGCTGGTAATCTTCAAGTTGGAGAGTGCTAAGCTCTTCGACGATATGGTTAACGATATGAACAACCGCATAGTAAGCATACTTATGCGCGGTCAGATACCAGAGATGCAGCAAAGTGATGTTCGCGAGGCTGCTCCGGAACAGCGTTCGCGTCGTTACAACGAACAGAAGGACGACCTCACCGATCCTAACCAGGTGGCTGCAGCACAGCACGACACCCGTGAGGGCGCTCAGCAGATTAACCGCACTCCTATTATAAAGGATAAGCTGCCCGGACGTAACGACCCTTGTCCTTGCGGTAGCGGAAAGAAGTTCAAGAACTGTCACGGAAGAGGTGTTGCATAATATGATAACAATAGAAAATCTTAAGAAATGCTTCGGTGAGAAGGTGGCTGTTGACATAGACAACTTCACCATCAACTCAGGAGATATACTTGGTCTTGTCGGCAACAATGGTGCCGGCAAGACTACACTTTTCCGACTGATACTCGACCTGCTCAAAGCCGACGAAGGAAAGGTGGCTATTGACGACGTCAACCCTGCAGAGGACGAGAGCTGGAAACAGCAGACAGGAGCATATATCGACGAAGGTTTCCTCATAGAATTCCTTACACCTGAGGAGTTCTTCTATTTCATAGGAAAAGTAAACGGAATGAAGAAGGAAGAGGTTGACGAGCGACTTGCCGACTTTGAACACTTTATGGGAGGAGAGATTCTGGGACAAAAGAAACTTATCAGAAACCTCTCTGCAGGAAATAAACATAAGGTGGGAATAATCTCTACCCTGCTGAACAAACCAAAGCTGGTAATACTTGACGAGCCCTTCAACTTCCTTGACCCGACAAGTCAGAATGTGCTGAAACACATATTGACAAAATATAACCAGGAAACGGGGGCTACAATTCTTGTAAGTAGTCACAACCTTGCTCACACGGTGGAGATAAGCACACGAATAGCTCTACTTGAACAAGGTAAGATAATACGAGATATTACTAACGAAAAGGGAAGTGCCGAGAAGGAACTTGAAGACTACTTCGAAGCATAGTCCTTTCCCCAACATTGCTGCATACGCTGGTAGAGTTTCTCCTCTGCCGGCGTATGTTGTGCATACCAGAACTGTTTGTCTTTTATAGCATCGGGCAGATACTGCTGAACGACGAAGTTCCCGGGATAATCGTGAGCATACTTATAACCGTCACTATACCCAAGCTCCTTCATCAAGTCTGTGGGAGCATTACGCAGATGCAAAGGAACGGGAAGATTACCAGAGCGCTTAACTTCATCAAGTGCATTTGCTATACCCATATATGCACTGTTACTCTTTGGACTTGTCGCAAGATAGACGGCACACTCTGCCAAAGGTATTCTTCCTTCAGGCCATCCTATCTTCATAACGGCATCGAAGGCTGCATTAGCAAGAAGTAAAGCGTTGGGGTTGGCAAGACCAATATCTTCGGAGGCGCTGATAATCATTCGTCGAGCTATGAACTGAGGGTCTTCCCCACCCTCTATCATCCGCGCCATCCAGTATAGGGCGGCATCGGGGTCGCTACCACGAATACTCTTGATAAAGGCAGATATGATATCGTAGTGCATCTCGCCGTCTTTGTCGTATGCCAACGGGTTCTGTTGCAGACGACTTGCTACCTTCTCGTCCGTGATTACAACTTTATCACCACTCTCAGAACCGACAACAAGCTCTAGGATGTTAAGCAACTTTCGCGCATCACCGCCGCTGTAACGTAATAATGCGGAAGTTTCCTTTAGCTCAATATTACGCTGTGACAACTCCGCATCGCTCGTGACAGCGCGGTTCAGGAGTTCCAAGAGGTCGTCTTTGCCTAATGACTTCAAAACATACAACTGACACCGTGAAAGTAGCGGACGTATAACCTCGAAAGAAGGATTCTCCGTTGTGGCACCAATAAGGATTACTGTTCCCTTTTCTACAGCTCCGAGAAGAGAGTCTTGCTGTGATTTGCTGAAACGATGAATCTCGTCAATGAACAATATCGGCGAACGCTCATTAAAGAATCGTCCTTTTGACGCTTTCTCTATAATGTCACGAACGTCCTTGACACCGCTGGTTACAGCACTAAGGGTATAGAAAGGAGTGTCTAACTTGTTTGCTATAATCTGCGCCAACGTAGTCTTACCCACGCCCGGAGGTCCCCAAAGGATAAAAGAAGATATATGTCCTGAGTCAATCATCTGACGCAGAACACACCCTTCACCCACCAAATGCTTCTGACCAATATACTCGTCGAGGGTCTTGGGCCGCATCCTTTCTGCTAACGGTTGTGCCATAATTCTAAATGCAAAATTAAAAAATATATCGCATGTAACAAAAAAACTTGTAGAAAAACTTGCAAATAAAATTTATTACCGTATCTTTGCAAACAGATATGATAGTTACTGTTGTTCAAACTGACATAGTCTGGATGTCGCCAAAGGATAATATCAAGTGTGTGGAGGCTTTGATTGGTAAGGCGCCAGCGTCTGATATCTACGTACTCCCCGAGATGTGGAATACAGGATTTGTTACTGACCAGGCTGTGAGCATCGACCAGAACGACACTATCAACTGGATGAAAGCAACAGCAAAGAAATACAATGCTGCCATCTGTGGCAGTCTTTGCGTTAACGATGAAGAAGGAAAATCGCGTAATAGAATATACTTTGTAAAGCCAGAGGGCGACATCACTACATACGACAAGCGCCATCTATTCGGATATAGTGGCGAAGATAAATACTATGACGGTGGAGAAAAACGTGTAGTAGTAGAGTTCCGAGGGTTACACTTCCTGCTTGCCATCTGCTACGACCTCCGTTTCCCCGTATGGTTGCGCTATCAGGAAGACTACGACGCTATGATAATAGTAGCCAACTGGCCCGAGTCGCGCCAATATGCGTGGCAGACACTGATAAGAGCTCGCGCAATAGAAAATCAATGTCATGTTGTGGCGTGCAACAGAGTAGGCAAAGACAAGATGTGTTCATATAGCGGAATGTCTGCTATTATAGACTCAAGAGGAATGCCGCTTATAGAGGCTGAAGCCAACAGGGAGATGGTGATAACATCTGAGATAGATATTAACAAGCAGAACTATTACCGCGAAAAGCATCGCGACTTATATAACAGAGATAATTTTAAAATAATAAGATAACAAGATATATTATGGCTAAGACTAATACCAATAAAAAAGGGGTTACACTAAAGACCCTTAACAAAAGCAACGTTTGGGATGTTCAGGAGAACGACGTCTTCCGTATGTGGGAGATGGCGGAGAAAGAAAGTGACTTGAAGGATAATGCACGTCATTACCTCGACATCATAAAAAGCGCTTTCGAAATAGAAGAGATAAAGATAGAAAAGCCTGAGGTATTCAAGAAATATGAAGCACGTGACTTTAAGGTAGGTCAGCTGCGACTCGACGAAAACACAAAGATGCGTATAGCTATTAAGAAAAAAGCAATTATGCGCGTTACCGACCTAACCTATGAGAACATACGTCATATCTCAGCAACAAAACTCCTTGAGGTTATTGACAGGAACTTCGGTGGAGGATGGGACAGTCTTTCACAGAGTATTCAAGACATCATACAGAGTGGTTTCGACATCAGCACCACTACCCTTCCCAAGGATCGTCTCCACAAAAAAGGCGGTATGTGTGAGAAGAAACTCAACGACGGTTTCGAATTATTGGAAATACCTAAAGGTACATGGGTTGAGGCTATCTTCGCAAAACTTAAACCTGTCCAGGAGAAACCACGTATGAAGTTCGGCGATGAAGACTTTGAAGAAAACGAGGATGTTGAGGATGACGAAGTAGATGTTGTTGACGACTACAACAACCACGATGACGATGACGACGACTACGATGAGGACAAACTCACCGAAGAGAGTTATCGCACTACTTTCGACGAAGATCCTGATGCTTTAGGACTTGAAGATGCCGACATCGTCGATGAAGAAGACTATTAACGAACGGTGATGTGGAAACATCCCTGCTTTACTTCATATTTTATATAGCAGCGATTATTATTACGCATATCGCGTAACACCTCACTGAGAACCCACTTCAACGTATCATTCTGTACTTTCCGCCTCTGTTCATCGGGGGCGGAAACTGTTTTGTAGCGGTTATAACATATATCGAACGTCGTACCATACAGGTGACAAGAGTTCTCCGTCGCATTACCATTATAGCCGCGTAACTTTACGACATCTTCCTTTGTACGCAATACGCTGGTTACGATAGGAAGATGAAAAGGAACACCTTTCATATAAAGACTATCAAGGAACGAGCGACCTATATCGTTAAGGAGTATAGCGGCACGAGGCACGAGATAAGGAATACTGCGAGACATCTTGTCAACATGATAATACGGATTCGACTCTATATATACCAATTCCTTCTTGCGTTTCTCTGCATCCTGACGATTAGCAACAGGCTTCACACCCCACTTATGTGCAGCAACTTCCTGAACAGACTGGCTGTCTGGGAAAGTTTCTTTAAACGAAGGAACACTAAGAATACGATTATATCGTATCGGCTTCTTGATGTTTTCGGCTACAATCTTTGGAGCAGCCTCGTCTATACTGTCAACAACGGTGCTGTCAGCATCTATCTTGGCAACATCAGAAGAAGATAGCTTCGTACTTACACATCGTCCTAATGCCAATATAACTACAATAGTAGAAAAACCTGCTAAAAAATTGTTCTTTGTAATCTTCATACGAAAAACTTAAAAATCCCGACCGCCTATGATGACTGTCGGGATTTCCTATTTAAAACTGCTTTACAGTGTTAAACTTATGCTTCTGCTGGAGCTTCCTCAGTCTCTACGGCTGGAGCCTCTTCAACTGCTGGAGCTGGAGCTGCCTCTTCCTTAACTGCTGGAGTTTCTTCCTTAGCAACTGGAGCATTAGCAGCAACTACCTTTACAGGAACCTTTACCTCTACCTCTTTGTGATAGTGTACTGTTGCCTCGTAGTCACCAACTACCTTAGCTTCGTGCATTGTGATAATCTTGCGATCTACCTCAATACCCTTCTCAGCGAGTGCTGTAGCAACAGCTGCAGCGCCTACAGAACCGTAAAGCTGACCTGTTGCAGAAACGCGTGCAGCAATTTCGAGAGCAACGCCCTCGAGTGCCTTTGCCTTATCCTCTGCAGCAGCCTTGAGTGCTGCAAGCTTGTGAGCCTGCTGACGAAGGTTCTCTGCCAATACTTTCTTAGCGCTCTCTGAAGCGATAACACCTTTACCCTGTGGGATGAGGTAGTTACGTCCATAACCGCTCTTTACATTCACGATATCGTTCTTGTATCCCAGACCGATAATATCTTCTTTCAATATAATCTCCATGATAAATTCTCCTTTCTTTTATTTCATCAAGTCGGTTACGTATGGAAGCAGAGCGATCTGGCGAGCACGCTTAACAGCCTGTGCTACACGGCGCTGATACTTCAGAGATGTTCCAGTGATACGACGTGGAAGAATCTTACCCTGCTCGTTAAGGAACTTCTTCAGGAACTCAGGATCCTTGTAGTCGATATACTTAATGCCACTCTTCTTGAAACGGCAATACTTCTTCTTCTTTGTGTCAATAGAAGGAGCTGTCAAATAACGGATTTCTGATTGTTCTGCCATGATTTAAGCCTCCACTTTTTTACCAAGACGAGCACGACGCTTCTCAGCATACAGTGCAGCATACTTGTCGAGTTTAACAGTCATGAAACGGATAACTTTCTCGTCACGACGGAAAGCTGTTTCAATAGTACTAATCACTTCTGGCTCAGCATTGAACTCCATCAGGTAGTAGAAACCTGAAGTCTTCTTCTCAATCTGGTAAGCCAGTTTCTTCAATCCCCAGGCCTCTTCATTCACAATTTCTGCACCCTTATCGGTGAGAATCTTCTTGAATTTAGCGACCGTTTCCTTTGTCTGCTCATCAGACAAAACGGGAGTTAAAATGAAAACGGTTTCGTATTTGTTCATACTTTTAAATGTTGATAAATAATTGATATTGTGCTAAAAAGCGGGTGCAAAGGTACTAAAAAATAGTGAATAGCGAGAATCCTCGGACAAAGATTTTCACTATTCACTAAATATTTAACAACTCTTAACCTTGTAATTTGCTACAAAACTGTTGTTGACCTTACTCTACTCAGTGTTTCAGGGGTCATCTGCAGATAGCTGGCTATATAAAGCAGAGGAGCTCTTAGTGCCACCTGAGGTGAGAGTTTCAACATTCTGCGATATCTGTTCTCGGCAGTCTCAAAGCGCACAAGGTCAGCATGTATCTGCGACTGTATCAGCGACTCCTCAAGAATCTTTCTATATAGAATCTGTATATTTACATTATGTAGTGCCACCTCTTCGAGACGCTTCTTCGGGAGGTGATAGATAACTGTCGGCTCTAAAGCTTCCACCTGCAGATATGTGGGTTCTTCCTTAAAGAGACTCTCTATGCACATCACAATATTGCCTTCATTGGCCATATGTTCTGTTACCTCTTTACCATTCTTGAAATAGAATTGTCTCACAAGTCCCTTCTCAATGTACATTATACTCATGCACTGTTCTCCCTCGTTGAGTATCATGTCTCCTTTACGATACTTCATAGGAACGAGGACGCTCTCCAATACGTCTAACTCGTCGTGAGTCATCGTACTGTACTTTCTTGCGAGCTCTCTTGCCACATCACGTGTCGTTGTTGCCGGTTCTTTCATTTCTTTTAGGTAGAATTTAAGATTAAGATTTTAGTCAAGTTTGAGCACAGCGAGGAATGCCTTCTGCGGCACCTCAACGTTACCTATTTGTTTCATACGTTTCTTTCCACGCTTTTGCTTCTCGAGAAGTTTACGTTTTCGACTCACGTCGCCACCATAGCACTTTGCAGTAACGTCCTTACGTACTTGTTTCACTGTCTCGCGTGCTATTATCTTTGCACCGATAGCAGCCTGTATAGCTATGTCAAACTGCTGTCTTGGAATCAGTTCTTTCAGTTTCTCACACATCCTTCTTCCGAAGGTAACAGCATTATCTACATGCGTCAGTGTAGATAGTGCGTCAACGGGTTCTCCGTTAAGCAGAATGTCCAACTTTATAAGTTTCGACGGACGGAAACAGTCTATATGGTAATCAAATGAAGCATAGCCCTTTGATATACTCTTCAACTTGTCGTAAAAGTCGATGACTATCTCTCCGAGTGGCAGCATGAAGTGCAGCTCCACACGATTTCCGCTAACGTATTCCTGTTTTATTAGTTCTCCACGTTTGTCGAGACAAAGTTTCATGATAGGACCAATGAAGTTGGCATCAGTAATTATCGATGCACGGATATACGGTTCTTCTATGTGGTCTATCATGGTCTGGTCTGGCAGTCCGCTCGGGTTATGGACTTCTTTTTCCGCACCCTGCTTATCGTAAACCATATACGACACGTTAGGCACAGTAGTAATGACATCCATATCGAACTCTCTGTCAAGACGTTCCTGCACAATCTCCATATGCAGCAATCCCAGGAATCCGCATCTGAATCCGAAGCCTAAGGCAACGGACGACTCTGGCGAGAACGTTAATGACGCGTCATTCAGTTGTAGTTTCTCTAACGATGCTCGAAGGTTCTCGTAGTCTGTAGGATCAATAGGATAAACGCCAGCGAAAACCATCGGCTTCACTTCCTGGAATCCTTCTATCGCCTTTGAACAAGGAGTTGCTACATGGGTGATGGTATCTCCCACCTTAACTTCCTTGGAGTCCTTTATACCACTAATGATATATCCAACGTCACCTGTTGACAACTGTTGACGAGGTATCATGTCCATCTTAAGAACGCCTATCTCGTCGGCATCATATTCCATTCCAGTATTAAAGAATTTCACCTTGTCGCCCTTGCGAATAGTTCCGTTCTCAATCTTGAAATATGCAATGATTCCTCTAAATGAGTTGAACACTGAGTCAAAAATCAATGCCTGTAGAGGTGCTTCTGGGTCGCCCTGCGGATGAGGTATGCGCTCTACTACGGCGCGCAGAATGTCCTCAACGCCTTCACCCGTCTTTCCGCTGGCACGAATAATGTCCTTCCTGTCGCAGCCTATAAGCTCTACAATTTCGTCTTCCACCTCGTCGGGCATAGCGCTGGGCATATCAATCTTGTTGATAACGGGTATTATCTCCAAATCATGATCTATCGCCATATAGAGGTTGGATATCGTCTGTGCCTGCACACCCTGTGTGGCATCAACGACGAGCAGTGCTCCTTCGCAAGCTGCTATAGAACGCGACACCTCGTAGGAGAAGTCCACGTGTCCCGGAGTGTCAATAAGGTTCAGTATATATTTTTCTCCTTCGTATTCATACTCCATCTGGATAGCGTGACTCTTTATCGTTATGCCGCGCTCCTTCTCAAGATCCATATCGTCAAGCATCTGTCCTTCAGTAACCTGAATGGTCTTCGTATGCTCCAACAATCTGTCGGCAAGAGTTGACTTTCCGTGGTCTATGTGAGCAATGATACAAAAGTTTCTTATATGTTGCATTATAGTATTATATCTTCTTTTAAAGTGCAAAAATACAAAAAAAATCCATTTTATTCGATAATAATTATCATTTTTTTGCTATTTTCCGCATTTTTTCTTTAATTTTGCATCCATGAAGAAGACTCACATTATACTCTTTGCGCTCTTTGCGCTTGTTTCTTGTCAGGAAAGTATTGACAAGCGTCTGGCACGTGAAGCCGAGGATTACACCCGTAAAAACTGTCCCGTTACGGTTGCTGATAACATTGTCAGCGACAGTATGACATACAACAGCAGCAATAAGACGGTGTACTATCACTACACCTTGTCGGGCATCCTTGATACCACATTTACTGAGGAACAGAAGAAGCAGGTTGGACAGAAGATGATAGAAGGACTTCGTAACGCTACTAATTTAAATATGTATAAGGAGAATAACATCTCCTTCAGCTACATCTACCACTCTTCGAAGGACAAAAACAAAATAGTCTTCGAACGCACATTCACGTCCAAAGACTATAAGTAATTCTAAAAGATATCGTCTCTTTAGATTTCAGGCTTCATGTTTGTGTAAACAGTCTGCACATCGTCGAAGTCTTCAAGTTTCTCGACCATCTTGTCTATTGTCTCTCGCTGCTCAGGAGTGACGTCCTTCAGGTCGTTAGGAATATATGTAAACTCTGCTCCTGTCACCTCGAAACCATTCTCCTCAAGGTGTTTCTGAATCTCACCGAAACTCTTAGGATCACCGTAGATGGTTATTGAGTTCTCCTCTTCATCCTCATCAAACTCGTCTTCTACTCCATAGTCTATGAGGTCAAGAATCATTTCGTCCATATCCAGTCCGTCCTTTTTCTTGAATGTGAACACGCACTTGTGGTCAAAGAGGAATGCTAAAGAGCCCTGTGTACCAAGGTTTCCGTTAAACTTGTTAAATACCGAACGCACGTCACCTACAGTACGTGTAGTGTTGTCGGTCAAAGTGTCAACAAAGACAGCTATTCCGTGAGGACCATATCCCTCGTAGGTTACCTCCTTATAGTCGCTTTGGTCTTTACCCATCGCATTCTTGATAGCGCGCTGGATGTTGTCCTTAGGCATATTCTCGCGCTTTGCGTTAGCGATGATTGCACGTAGTGCCGGATTCATGTCTGGATCGGGACCGCCAGCCTTTACTGCTATGGCTATCTGCTTACCTATCTTCGTGAAGGTTTTAGCCATGTGTCCCCATCTCTTCAGCTTTGCAGCTTTACGATATTCAAATGCTCTTCCCATTGGTTTAAATATTTTTTGTTTTCAGTTTCTTTATCTAAGTTCTGCTCCGAGCTGTTTCTTCAACTGGGCAATAATCTTCTGCATAATAGCATCTATCTGCTTGTCGTTAAGTGTGTGCTGTTCGTCTTGCAGTATGAAGTTAACAGCGTAGCTCTTCTTACCTTCCGGCAGGTTCTTTCCTTCATAGACATCGAAAAGCTCTACTTTTCTTAGAAGCTTCTTCTCACTCTGATAAGCTATCTGCTCTATCTGCGCAAACTCTACCTGCTTGTCTATGAGGAGTGCGAGGTCGCGACTTACCGAAGGATATTTGCTAACTTCCTTGTAAAGCACCTTAGACTTTCTCACAGCCTTCATCAGTTGCGTCCAGTTTACGTCGGCAAAGAATACCTCATTGTCTATTCCTGCCTGGTGCTGTAGTTTTTTACTTACAACGCCCATCTCTACAAGAAGCTTTCCGCCACGTGTCTCTACGGCGATAGACTTTGAGAATATGTTGTTGTCGCCATCCTTGAAGATAACAGTTCCCATCTGCAGTCCAACACGACTGAGGATATTCATCACATATGCCTTCAGTTCATAGAACGAGCTCTGTTCGTCAGGATGTATCCAAGAGCCGGTAATTCGTTTTCCTGTTACCCAAAGACCAAGATGTGTCTCTTCCTTATAGGCATTCATCGGATTCTCGTCGTCTTTGCGCTCTGGACTATAGGTATAGGTGTTTCCGAATTCGAAGAATTTCAAGTTCGGGTTCTTGCGGTTAGCGTTGTGGGCAATACTCTCAAGACCTCCGAAGAGTATGGACTGTCGCATAACATTGAGGTCGCTTGACAGCGGATTCATTATGCGTACAACATTCTCCTCCTTATAGTGGTTCAACTCTTTGTAGTAAGCCTCTTTTGTCAGCGAGTTATTGAGAATCTCATTGAAGCCGGCACCCACAAGCTGTTCTCCTACAAGGTTCTCCAACTGATGACTTACATCAACGTCGCTCTTGTCAACCAACGAAGACTTCAGCTGTGTAGGAATCTCTACATTATTATATCCATATACGCGAAGGATGTCCTCGACAACGTCACAAGGACGCTGAACATCAACACGATAAGCCGGCACGACGAGATCCAGTCCTTCTGCGTCTTCATGCTCTATTTTCATCTCAAGGGAGGTGACAATGTTACGTATCGTCTCAGGTGTCAACACCTTACCTATCAGACTGTTTACATAGTCGTACTTCAACGAAACCTTGAAGTCAGGAAGCGGATTGGGATAAACGTCTTTTATCTGCATCGACACCTTGCCGCCAGCCAGTTCCTTACAAAGTATTGCAGCCTGTTTCAAGGCATATATCACTCCGTTCGGATCGATACCACGTTCAAAGCGGAAGCTGGCATTGGTGCTCAGTCCGTGACGACGTGCACTCTTGCGAATCCATGTTGGGTGGAAGTAAGCACTCTCGAGAACCACGTTGTGGGTTGTATCGTATGTACCACTACCCTTTCCGCCAAACACACCAGCTATACACATAGGCTCTTCTGCGTTACATATAGCGAGGTCACGCTCCGACAGCTTGTGCTCTTCTCCGTCGAGAGTTACGAAAGGTGTTCCCTCGGGCATCGTCTTTACCACAATCTTATGACCTTTAACCATATCGGCATCAAAGCAGTGTAGCGGCTGACCGTATGCCATCATAATGTAGTTTGTGATATCAACGATATTGTTTATCGGACGCAAACCGATAGTATTGAGTTTGGTCTTCAACCATTCAGGACTCTCCTTTACGTCGCAGCCTGTAATGCTTACACAAGCATAGCGCTTGCAAGCCTCGTTGTTTACAATCTCTACATCTACAGGCAACTCTTCGTTATCTACCTGGAACGCATCGCATGAAGGACGATGCAGACTCGTCTTGTAACCGTTCTGCTTCAGCCAGGCATAGAGATCGCGGGCAACGCCCCAGTGCGACAGAGCGTCTGCACGGTTTGCTGTGATATCTATCTCTATGAGCCAGTCGCTCTCAAGATTATAATATTCTGCTGCAGGCTGTCCTACGGGAGCATCCTCGGGGAGCACTATGATACCGTCGTGACTTGTGCCGACACCAATCTCGTCTTCTGCACAAATCATTCCGAAACTCTCTACTCCACGCAGTTTCGACTTCTTTATCTGGAACTCCTTGTCGCCGTCGTACAATACACATCCTAAGTCGGCAACAATAACCTTCTGTCCTGCAGCCACGTTAGGAGCGCCACATACTATCTGCGATGGTGTCTCGCGTCCCAAGTCCACTGTTGTAACGTGCAGATGGTCCGAGTCAGGATGCTGCTCGCATGTAAGCACCTTACCTACATACAAACCCTTTAAACCACCACGTATGCTCTGAACCTCCTCCAAGGCATCCACCTCGAGTCCTTCTGACGTCAGGGCATCACAAACCTCCTGTGGCGACAGTTCGAAGTCAACGTATTCCTTCAACCATTTATAACTGATATTCATATACTTACGAATTAAAACTTTCTACGTTTTTTCAATAACGGGTGCAAAGTTATAAAAAAGTAGTCATAATAGCAAATTTTTGTTTTTATTTATGCAATAAAATCATTAAAAGATTGTTTTCTACATCACAACTATTATATATAATAATGTTAAAGTTATTAAAAAACAAGGCTTCAGAATAACAACGTATTGGAATTTTAAGTAACTTTGCACCACTTTTGCATGTAAAATAAGTATTATTTGACTGATATTCAGCCTATTAACAATTGTTATTAAGGGAAAGATGAGACAATTAAAAATTCAGAAAAGTATCACAAACCGCTCCAGCGAAGCGCTTGACAAGTATCTTGTTGAGATTGGTCGTGCACCACTTATTTCTATTGACGAGGAAATTGAACTCGCACAGAAAATAAAAAAAGGTGGTCCCGAAGGAGAACGCGCAAAGGACAAACTCGTAACTGCCAATCTTCGTTTCGTTGTCAGTGTTGCCAAGCAATACCAGCATCAAGGTCTTACCCTCACCGACCTCATTGATGAAGGAAACATCGGGCTTATCAAGGCGGCACAGAAGTTTGATGAGACACGTGGATTCAAGTTCATCTCCTATGCCGTATGGTGGATTCGTCAGAGTATTCTCCAGGCTATAGCCGAGCAGAGCAGAATTGTTCGCCTGCCCCTTAACCAGGTTGGTTCACTCAACAAGATTAATCACGAGATTAACCGTTTCGAGCAGGAGAACCAGCGTCACCCGTCTGTAACTGAGCTTTCCGAGGCTACAAATATTGACGAAGAAAAGATTGGACAGAGTCTTGCTGCCGACGGACATCATATCAGTATTGACGCCCCCTTCCAGGATGGCGAAGACAACTGTATGCTTGACGTGATGCCTTCCGGCGACGATTCTCGCGCAGACCGTCAGGTAGATCATGAGAGTATGGCACAGGAACTCGACAACGTGCTCCGCAAGGTACTCCGTGACCGTGAGCTTATTATCATCAAGGCATGTTTCGGCATTGGTGAACCCGAGATGGGTCTCGAGGAAATTGGCGACAAGTTGAACCTCACCCGCGAGCGTGTTCGTCAGATTCGCGAAAAGAGCATCAGCAAACTTCGCGACAGCGGAAACGCCAAAATCCTCATGAAATATTTAGGATAGGTTCGCGCACGCACACGCACACGTAAACTTTTTATTCTTGATATCACTTTTGTCACTTTTGTCAAACTTGTTATGTATAAAGCATTTACAAGTGACAAAGGTGTGACAACAGTGACATTAATTTGCTAAATAGCGCAAAAATTATAAGGAAAAGCGGGCTGTCTTCCGAAATTTTCGTGGCGAAGAAACTATGTGTGTCCTTGTCCGAAGATGGTAGTTTCAGACGGTGAAACTAACAGTTTCGGGCGGTGAAACCAAGGGTTTCAGGCGTTGAAACTCATTTGGAAACTACGTTCTGGAACTTCCAGTTTGGCTGCTGAGCCTCAACATTTCAATGCATCGCCTTCACTATGCAAAGATACTAAATAAATCCGGCAGTTCCATATTTTGTATAAGCTATTTCAAAAATTTTTTTTAAGTCATTTCAACCTTGTCTTGCTCTGAAAAACGTTGAATAAAAAACAACGTTTTTCAGGGCAAGACAAACCTCTTTTTTACTTTCTCACCGTATCATACCTTACTTTATAGCCCTTGCCGCCACATCCGGAACAGTCGCTCTCATATGTAGTGTTAAGTCCGCGGGTTTTTATAACTTTTCCTGAGCCCTTACATACGCTGCATGTAATATGCTTCTCTACTGTCACCATTTCGCCCCTTGACGAGGAAGAGGACGAAGAAGAACTTGAGCCTGAACTATAAGAGGAGCTACCCGTAGTTACAGAAGAAGAGGAAGTTTTTGGTGTCGATCCGCCTCCCCCGGCAAGTCCGGAAGCAACTCCGGAAACAACACCTCCGAGTACTGCACCCCATATTTGAGCATTTCGCTCCGCGGCTGCAGACTGCTGCTCCGCCAGTTGTAAAGCACTCTGGTATAGAGAATTCATCATCTGCGCCATATCGCTTACTGCACTCTGAGCAACTGGGGCGTAATACTTTATATCTATATTCAATGTTCCGGTTCCCGGTTTAATCTTAGGCATTGATATCCAGGGGAATTCGATGGTTTTATCTTGTATTCCATTGGTGAGGGTTATGTAATCTTTATTGTTATAATAACATGTCATTATCTCATATTGTACACCAAGTTCAGCATATGTATAGAACCAAACACATGAGTTTTTATCATACTTAAAGAAGTAATTAAAGCAGTCTATAGCCTTACCATATTTCTTTTCTGCCATAAATTCATGCGCTTTCTTTATCCAGACGTTATTATTATATACCTTAGCAGCTTCAATTTCTCGTTCATCTTTGCTTAGTTCCTTCATACTGGGAGCGTCTGACGGGTTGTCAATGTTCAAAGAAGAGTATTTACCATCGGTATCATAGAAAGTTATTGAAGAACCTTTACTATAGACGTTTTGTGTCTGTTGAGGTCCGAACAGGCATGCTCCGTTGCTTGAATATAAAGCAAAGGTAGTCGCATTATTATTTTTAGAATCATTGTATTTTATCAAGACCTGACGATACTCACTGAAGTCCTTTACCTCTGCCTTGGTTACACCATCTATTTTAATGAGTTTTACACCATCATGCGTATAAACAGTAACGGACTTTTCCTTATAATTATCGATTTTGCATATAAAGCTGCCATTTTTATAATTCCACAAATCTATATCGCTGTATTCCATGGGTACTATTAATGTACCGTTATCTCTTATAACACCTGTATTTTCTCCGATAAAAGAATTTTTTATAACATAAATATCTGGTGATATTTTCTTTAGTTCTACATAATCTATGTCAGGAAATAATTCGTTGCCGTTAATGTCAAGCGATTTACCATATGAATTCTCAATCCAGTCGCTATGCAAGATTGCTGGTCGTGACCATTTTTTAATCTTCTTGAATACATCCTTGCTTATATCGTCACGATACTTATAGGCTGCTTTTCTTGCTTTGTTTTCTTCCTTAAAAAAGTCTGTAGCAAGAATACTTGTTGAGAACAATGTGCACAATACAATGATAAAAAGTCTGTTTTTCATGTTGTTAAAAGATTTAGATAAAAATACGTTAGTTTTAATTTTTAATATTGAAAACCTCTACCCTGAATTCGGGTAGAGGTTTCTTTTTGGTGTGAGAAGGGGTATGTTACTCCTCTTCTTTTGCTTCTGCTTCGTGAGCCTTGATAAGTTCTGTCTGTACGTCGGTTGGAACGAGTTCGTAGCTTGAGAACTTAGTTGTGAAGGATGCACGACCACCGGTGAGTGAGCTCAGTGAGATGCTGTAGTTAGAGAGTTCCTTGAGAGGAATCTTTGCTGAGAGCTTCTGATAGCCTGCCTCGCTGTCCATACCCATGATGATGGCACGACGACCCTGGAGGTCACTCATTACATCACCCATATAGTCGCTTGGTACGAAGACCTCAAGGTCGTAGATAGGCTCAAGGATCTTTGGACCTGCAGCCTTGAACGCATCAGAGAAGGCGTGACGTGCTGCGAGCATGAATGAGAGCTCGTTAGAGTCAACTGGGTGCATCTTACCATCGTAAACAATCACGCGAACGTCACGAGCATAAGAGCCTGTCAGAGGACCCTGCTCCATACGTTCCATAACGCCCTTGAGGATTGCCGGCATGAAGCGGGCATCGATAGCACCACCAACGACAGAGTTGATGAATACGAGCTTTCCGCCCCACTCGAGGTCTATCTCTTCCTTGCCCTTGATGTTCATCTTGAACTCCTGACCGTTGAACTTATATACTGTCGGGTCTGGCATTCCTTCTGCGTAAGGTTCTACTATGAGGTGTACCTCACCGAACTGTCCGGCACCACCAGACTGTTTCTTGTGACGATAGTCGGCACGCGCCATCTTTGTGATAGTCTCACGATAAGGAATCTTCGGCTCCAGATACTTGATGGCAATCTTCTCGTTGTTCTCCATACGCCACTTGAGTGTGCGGAGGTGGAACTCGCCCTGTCCGTGAACGATGATCTGCTTGAGCTCCTTAGACTGCTCTACAACCCACGTCGGGTCTTCCTGACGCATCTTTGTGAGGGCAGCCATCATCTTCTCTGTGTCGCTCTCGTTAACAGCCTTCACCGCACGAGAGTACTTAGAGTTAGGATATTTAATGAAGTCGAATCTGTTCTCTGCATCTTTTGCGTTAAGGGTATTGCCTGTCTTTACGTCTTTCAGCTTTACGGTACAGCCAATATCGCCTGCGTTAAGCTGGTCAACGGGCTGACGGTTAGCACCAGCACAAACGTAAAGTGCCGTGATGCGCTCCTTAGAACCGCGGTCAGCATTGCTGAGGTCGTCGCCGTTCTTTATAGCACCACTCATAACCTTGAAGTAAGAAACTTCACCGATGTGTGGCTCTACGCTGGTCTTGAAGAAGTAAACACTTGTAGGTGCTGTGCTGTCGGCAGCAACTTCCTCGCCACGAGTGTTGTGAACCTTCGGCATATCGCTAACGAAAGGAACGACGTTGCCGAGGAACTCCATAAGACGGCGAACACCCATAGAACGTCCACCACAAACGCAGAATACTGGGAAGATGCTACGTGTTACAAGACCCTTGCGGATACCCTCACGCATCTCGTCCTCTGTAAGTGTCTCTTCCTCGAAGAACTTCTCCATAAGAGCCTCATCGTTCTCGGCAGCAGCCTCAACGAGAGCCTTGTGAAGTTCCATAGCCTTCTCTTTCTGGTCGTCAGGAATCTCCTCGATAATAGGAGCGCCACCTTCCGGTTTCCAAGAGTATTTCTTCATAAGGAGAACGTCGATGACAGCGTTGAAGTTAGGACCTGTCTCGATAGGATACTGTACAGGAACGCACTTCTGACCGTAGATTTCGCGCATCTGGTTAAGGATAGAGTCGAAATCGCAGTTCTCGCGGTCGAGCTGGTTTACGAGGAAGATAACAGGCTTGCCGAGTTTCTCTGTATAACGGAAGATGTTCTGTGTACCTACCTCGGGGCCATACTGTCCGTTGATAAGAACGAGTGCCTGGTCGGTAACGTTGAGAGCTGTGATAGCGCCTCCAACGAAGTCGTCACTTCCCGGGCAGTCTATGATATTAAGCTTCTTGTTGTTCCACTCCACATTAAAAACAGTAGAAAAGACAGAGTAACCGTACTCCTGCTCTACAGGGAAATAGTCGCTTACGGTATTCTTTGCTTCTACTGAACCACGACGCTTAATAACGCCACTTTCAAAAAGCATACTCTCGGCAAGTGTGGTCTTGCCGCTACCCGCACTGCCAAGCAAGGCAATGTTCTTAATCTCGTTAGTTTGGTAAATTTTCATATCGATATGATTTAGGTTATTAATAGATTTACTGTTTTCGGACGCTAAAGGTAGTTATTTTTGAACTAACCGCCAAAAACAACTACCTTTTATTAATATTAATTAATATTTCCGAAGTCTCTATTGATAACTTTTGAGTGCCTCGTTTCTGCGATCCCGCTCACCTGCGGAACGGTGTACACCGCCTGCATCGTCGTACCACGCCATAGGTGACGACGGCTTGTCGAGTTTGAGTGCGGGAATCATCTTGCCAAAGAGTGCCAGGATGACGAACGGAATGATAATCTTAAAAATCTGCCAGATGAGGATAGCTACCATAAGCAGCGTACCTACCGCCCACAATATAACGAATAAGGTGTAGGCTATGGACAAGAGCCATCCTGCCGACTGTTTCATCTGGACGAACATTGACAGCAGCGAGAACCCGAGGATTCCTACTCCTGCGACGGCAGCGATGTAGAAGACCACCGTTCCTGCAGTATGGCTTACCCAACCATATAGGCACAGACCTATAATAACAAGTACTGCGGAGACAGCAATAGCCATAACGATAGCCGACATAAGTTCTTTCCTCGGGACGGCCTTATTGGTACAGAGGAATGCCTCCATACCTGTAGCGTAGGCGTCTATGGTCTTGTACTGCCAACGCACAGCAAGGAAGAACAGGAAGATGTTTACAAAACGCATAAAATCGCCTACATAAGCCGAGTTTAGCCACCAGCAGCAGTCGCCTTTAAGTTCGTCAACAATTCCTATCTCCAGGACTATCGTCATAAAGGCGAGGACGGGTGCCAGGACGAGCAGTAAGCCGATGAGCCAATAACGGGGCTTCAGCGTTCCGTTATCGAACTTCTTCAGACCTATCACCATAGCACGGCGGCTGATGCGCCAGGTAAGCCAAATCATGATGAAAACGGCAAAGAGGAAAGCCCCCTCGTAAAACTCCCGGTTTCTCATATCAGTATATTTCGACAAGGGGTTAGCCGTTCCGGCAACATTCTCACTGCTGAACTTCAGTTCTACGGGGTCAACATAGAACGTGCGTCCCAGAGTGTCTGTCACCGATGCCAAAGGACGCTTGTCGGGCGCAAAGATTGAAAACATGGAGAAGAAACTCTTGTCGTGGTATATCACTTCCTGCTTGTCCTTCAGCACCAGCTTCGTGCCGCGCAGCATAACGACGGAGTCTTCATTAAGGTAGAATTCCGACGGGGTATATAGGAACTTCGTTCCGCGACTCTCAGGCTTTGCATACTGATAGACTACTATTGTGGTATCGCTCTTGGCATTGCCTATGGGACATGCCTCGTAAATCTGTGCGTAGTTAGTCGCAGCACCGATTACCAACAAAAATAACGAAATTACTGTTCTTAAGTTTTTCATGCTTCTGTACCCTCCTCTTCATTTATTTCTTCTACATTATCATATTCTCCGTTTTTCAACGCTCTCATCACCTTGAAAGACACCATAATGTTACTAAGTAACTTAAATAAGGTAAAGAAAGGTATTACCCAAATGATTACCTGACCTGCTACAAGAGCTACGGCAAGCAGCGCAACGACAATTATAAAGGAGATGAGCGCAGGAAGCTTTCCCAAGAATCCGAACATAAGAATGACACCGTCTTTGCGTACCTTACCCAGCGGGTCGGGAACGAACGCCACAAGGATATAGCAAACGACAAGTGTTGCCATCCAGAGCGGAGCATACTCTATAGTCTCCTCTTCAGGATGAAGCCACATCTTTGCTACTGCACCTATAATGGCTAAAAGAATCAGGAAACCGTTGCCGTTGAAGGAATGGCGCGTCTTTACAACACAGAAGCGCAACAGCAGCGCTATTACCGCCATAGCAATACTTGCAAGAAACCATAGCCATACGCCAGAGATCCATCCTTGGAATAAATACACTGGACGGCCATACTTGTCAACCATACTGTTAGCAGTCAACGAATCGGGCACAGCCGCTAAAGTGTCAGCCACAACATCTTGTGCCATCACTGACACAGACAGGAAAAACGTCGCCAATAAAGCGACCATAAAGTAAAATGTGTTTCTTTTCATAATCTTAGAATTTTTTACGCAAATGTATCATAAATTGAATATTTAAGACATAAAAACACAAAATTTAAGCGTTCAATAAAACAAAAACGGGCATTTTTTGTTGTAATGACACTTTATTTTCGTACTTTCGCACCCAAATGGCAGGCATATACATACATATTCCGTTCTGTAAAAGCAGATGTATCTACTGTGGATTCTACTCCACGACGCACCACGAGATGCGTCAGAGGTATGTCGATGCCGTTTGTCACGAGTGGCAGAAGTACAAGGAGTCGCTGAAAGAGTCCGTAGATACTATATATATAGGTGGCGGAACACCCAGTCAGTTGGAGGTGCCGCAGTTGCGACAGCTCCTCGACGTCCTGCCGAAGGGGGCTAAAGAGATAACCATAGAATGTAATCCCGACGACATTACCGAAGAGTATGCCGACGCCCTGTCGGGACTCCCCGTAAACAGGGTGTCTATGGGTGCCCAGACCTTCGACGACGAGAGGTTGCGTTTTCTACACCGACGCCACACCTCCAAGCAGGTTCCCGAGGCTGTAAGACTGCTGCGCAGCGCAGGAATAAGGAATATCAGCGTTGACCTGATGTTCGGGTTCCCGAACGAGACCATCGAGGACTGGACGAAGGACATAGAGGCAGCCCTGATGCTCGACGTAGAACACATCTCTGCCTACTGTCTGATGATAGAGGAAGGTACCGCACTGTACGATATGGGCTTGGAGGCGGCAAACGAAGAGGTGGAGCGACAGATGTACGAGGTGCTCATAGAGAAGCTGACAGCCGCAGGGTATGAGCACTACGAAATATCGAACTTTGCACGCCCGAGATACCGCTCGCGTCACAACAGCAGCTACTGGAACGGGACAACATACATTGGTTTAGGGGCAGCAGCTCACTCGTACGACGGGAAGGAACGCCGGTGGAACATCTCCGACGTGAAGGAATACTGCCGACGCATAGAGAAGGGACTGTCTGTGGTGGAAGAAAGAGAGATAATCGACGAAGACACCCGTTTCAACGACAGGGTGATGACGGGACTTCGAACACGCGAGGGCATAGACCTCACTACCCTGCCCTTCCGCGAGCAGCTTCTCAGCGATGCAAAGGTGCATCTTGAAAACGGGCTTTTGGCGATTACTGACAATCGGTTACATCTTACTCGCAAGGGGCTTTTTGTCAGCGATATGGTCATGAGCGACCTTATGAGAGTATGATTTATTTGCATAGTTGAAAAAAAAAACGTACCTTTGCACCCCAAAATAAAAGTATATATATAATTAAGGTATAAAGATGATTACAGTAACCAACCTGGCGATTCAATTCGGCAAAAGAGTGCTTTACAAGGATGTAAACATCAAGTTTACAAGTGGAAACATATACGGCATCATCGGTGCCAACGGTGCAGGAAAGTCCACACTGCGGAAAGCTATCAGCGGAGAGCTGGAGCCTAACAAGGGAACGGTGGAGCTGGCTCCGGGAGAAAGACTCTCCGTACTGGAGCAGGACCACTTTAAGTTCGACGACTACAGCGTCATAGACACAGTGCTCATGGGACACAAACCCCTGTGGGACAACATGAAACAGCGCGAAGAGCTTTATGCTAAGCCCGAGATGACCGACGAGGACGGAAACCTCGCGGCAGAGCTGGAGCTTAAATTTGCAGAGATGAACGGCTGGGAAGCAGAGAGCGAGGCTGCACAGTTGTTGCAGAACCTCGGAGTGAAGGAAGAACAGCACCAGAAGATGATGGCAGAGCTGTCGAACAACGAGAAGGTGCGCGTCATGCTTGCAAAGGCTCTCTTCGGTCACCCCGACAACCTGTTGCTCGACGAGCCAACCAACGACCTTGACCTGGACACCGTTCAGTGGCTCGAGGAGTATCTCTCGAATCTTGAGCAGACAGTGCTCGTGGTAAGTCACGACCGTCACTTCCTTGACGCCGTCTCAACACAAACGGTGGATATAGACTTCGGAAAAGTTACCGTCTTCGCAGGAAACTACTCCTTCTGGTACGAGTCGAGTCAGTTAGCACTGCGTCAGGCACAGAACCAGAAGATGAAAGCCGAAGAGAAGCGTAAGCAGCTGGAGGAGTTCATCAGACGATTCTCTGCCAATGTGGCAAAGTCAAAGCAGACAACATCGCGCAAGAAGATGCTCGAAAAGCTTAATGTTGAAGAGATAACACCTTCAACACGTAAATATCCGGGAATCATCTTCCAGATGGAGCGCGAGCCAGGAAACCAGATACTCGAGGTAGAAGGACTGAAGGCTGTAGATACCGATGGTACAGTGCTCTTCGACAACGTATCGTTCAACATAGAGAAAGGACAGAAGACTGTTTTCCTGTCACACAACCCGAAGGCTATGACAGCACTCTTCGAGATTATTAACGGCAACAGAGAGGCTGACGCAGGTACCTACAAATGGGGCGTTACAATAACGACAGCCTACCTCCCACTCGACAATACCGAGTTCTTCAAGAGCGACCTAAACCTCGTTGACTGGCTCTCACAGTACGGAACGGGCAACGAAGTGATGATGAAGGGTTACCTGGGACGAATGCTCTTCAAGCAGGAAGAGGTAGAGAAGAAGGTCAACGTGCTCTCCGGAGGCGAGAAGATGCGTTGTATGATAGCCCGCATGCAGCTTAAGAACGCCAACTGTCTTATCCTCGACACTCCTACGAACCACCTCGACCTGGAGTCTATTCAGGCATTCAACAACAACCTTATACAGTTCAAGGGTAACATCCTCTTTGCTTCACACGACCACGAGTTCATAAATACTGTGGCAGACAGAATCATCGAGCTTACTCCAAAGGGAACAATAGACAAGCTTATGTCGTATGACGACTACATCTACGATGCTGCAATTAAAGAGCAAAAGGAGAAAATGTACGAGTAGAGCTTATCTTGGCACGATTTTTGTACCATGAAAGACAAAAGAATTATTAAAGACCATGAGTGAAGAAAAGAAAATAAATATTGAAGAAGAGGAGGAAGTAGTAAATAACGAAGAAACTCAGGAAGCCACTGAGGAGCAGAAAACCACAGAAGCAGCTGAGGAACAGGAGAACGCGGAAACTCCCGAAGAGCCGGAACTCTCGGAACTGGAACAGTTGAAAGACAAGTATCTCAGGGCTGTTGCAGAATTCGACAACTACCGCAAGCGCACCATCAAGGAGAAGGCAGAGCTTATCCTCAACGGTTCGGAGAGGGCGGTACAGGCAGTACTCCCCATCATCGACGATATGGAGAGAGCCATAGAGAACGGCGAGAAAACCGACGACCCGCAGGTGCTGAAGGAAGGTATGGAGCTAATATACCAGAAATTCCAGAAGGTGCTCGAGGGCTTGGGAGTAAAGAAGATAGACACTGAAGACAAAGACTTCGACGTCGATTACCACGAGGCTATCGCTATGGTGCCGGGAATGGGTGACGACAAGAAGGGAAAGGTGCTCGACTGTGTACAAACGGGCTACATGCTCAATGACAAGGTAATACGTCACGCAAAAGTGGCTGTAGGACAATGACAGTGAAGAGTTAAGAGTGAAGAGTGAAGAATCTTGAGTTTAGAGTTTAGAGTTTAGAGCTGATGGCAAAACGTGATTACTATGAGGTGCTTGGAGTAAACAAGAATGCCTCAGAAGACGAAATAAAGAAGGCTTATCGAAAGATAGCCATAAAATATCATCCCGACCGCAATCCGGGCAACAAGGAAGCTGAAGAGAAGTTCAAGGAGGCTGCCGAGGCTTATGACGTTTTGCACGACCCGCAGAAACGTCAGCAGTACGACCAGTTCGGATTCAATGGTCCTAACGCGGGAGGCTTCGGAGGCTTCAGCAGTGGAGGCTTCTCTATGGACGACATCTTCTCAATGTTTGGCGATGTCTTTGGCGGTCACGGAGGCTTCGGTGGCTTCGGTGGTGATTTCACTGGAGGTTTCGGTGGAGGTTTCGGTGGCGGCGCACGTCCACAACACAACCAAGGCTCCGACCTGAGACTGAAGGTACGTCTCTCGCTGCAGGAGATTGCTACGGGTGTCACCAAGAAATTTAAGGTAAAGAAGGATGTTACCTGTCAGCACTGTCACGGAACAGGAGCTGAGAACGGCAGTAGCGCAGAGACCTGTCCTACATGTCACGGAAGCGGTGTGGTAACACGTACCACACAGAGCATCTTCGGCATGATGCAGACACAGGGCGTTTGTCCTACATGTCAGGGTGAGGGCAAGATAATAAAGAACAAGTGTAAGCACTGTGGAGGAACCGGCGTCACCAAGGGTGAAGAGGTGGTAGAGATAAACATCCCCGCAGGTGTTGCAGGAGGAATGGTTGTCAACGCACCAGGAAAGGGTAACGCAGGACACCACAACGGAACAAATGGTAACATAAAGCTGTATATAGAAGAGGAGCCTAACGACACCTTCATCCGCGACGAGAATAACGTCATATACAACCTACTGCTCGACTTCCCGACGGCAGCCCTCGGCGGCAACGTGGAGATACCTACTATAGAAGGTACTAAGGTGCGCATAAAGATAGAGCCGGGAACACAGCCCGGAAAGACCCTCCGACTGAGGGGCAAAGGACTCCCTGTGGTGCAGGGCTACGGACGCGGTGTCGGCGACCTGATAATAAACATCAGCGTCTATGTGCCTAAGACATTAGCAAAGAGCGAAAAAGAGGCTCTTGAACAGATGCGTACAAGCGACAACTTCAAGGGCGACAACGCCACAAAACGCAGTATATTTGAGAAATTCCGCAACCATTTCTCATGACATACCAAGAGACAATAGAATATCTGTATAACGCCACACCAGTCTTTGAGAAGATTGGTGCTGGTGCTTATAAGGAGGGACTCGAAAACACCCTCGCTCTTGACGAGCACTTCGGACATCCGCACAGGAAATTCAAAACCATTCACGTAGCAGGAACCAACGGCAAAGGGTCGGTATCGCACTCCCTCGCTGCTACACTGCAGAAGGCTGGATATAAGGTGGGACTATACACCTCGCCACACCTTATAGACTTTAGTGAACGAATACGCATTAACGGACTGAATATCAACGAAGAATATGTAGTCGATTTCGTTGAAAAAGAACGTTCTTTCTTTGAGCCTTTACACCCTTCTTTCTTTGAACTCACAACAGCCTTAGCATTCAAATATTTTGCTGACAAAGGCGTTGACATAGCCGTCATAGAAGTAGGACTTGGAGGCAGACTCGACTGCACAAATATCATAACCCCACTACTCTCCGTCATAACCAATATCTCCTTCGACCACACAGGATTCCTGGGTGACACGTTGGCAAAGATTGCAGGCGAGAAAGCGGGCATAATAAAACAAGACGTTCCCGTAGTAATAGGAGAAAGTACCTCAGAGACGAAACCTGTATTCCTGGCGAAGGCTGCAGAGAAGAACGCCCCTATCCTATTCGCTGAGGACTATGCGTGCGACGACACCATAGATTTTGAACTTAAAGGCAACTACCAGAAGCAGAACCTCAGGACAATACTCTGCGCTATAGATGCGATGAAAATGAACATCAGCAAGGACACAATACGTGAGGCTCTCGCCAACGTCTGCGAGTTGACAGGACTGAGAGGACGCTGGGAAACGCTGCAGAAGGAGCCTCTGGTGGTCTGCGACACAGGACACAACGTAGGAGGATGGAACTATCTGTCGAAGCAGATAGCCGCCGAGAGGTGCAAAACGCGAAGGATAGTCTTCGGAATGGTAGATGACAAGGACGTTAGCACCGTAATGGGAATGTTGCCTAAGGACGCCACATTCTACTGGACACAGGCTGAAACACACCGAGCCATTCCCGCACAGAAGATTTCCGAATTGGCAGAAGAACAGGGAATTCACGGAGAAGTGTTCACTACGGTGAAGGATGCATACATAAAAGCACTCAAGGATGCCGACAAAGACGACTTCGTTTTTGTAGGTGGAAGCAGCTATATAGTAGCCGATCTGCTGACGTTCTTATCAAAATAACAAAGTTAAAAAATCATTATTTCATTTTCTTTTGCACTTTTCTACCGTAATTATTACAAAATTATCGCTAATTTTGTCGCTTGAAAAATAATTTAGGAAGAAATATGAAAAGAGTATTTATTGCGATAGTTTCACTTTTCGTCGTGTCCGTTGCAGCCTTTGCGCACACGTGGACACTACAAGAATGTATAGACTACGCACTACAACACAATACCGACATAAGGAAGTCTGTTATCAGCAAACTGAAATATCAGGAGGACATAAAGCAATACAAATCAGCGCTGCTGCCATCGCTGACAGGAACGACGTCGCAAAACGTCACCTATCGTCCCTGGACGGGTTCCGGAAGTTCTGTCGTTGCTAACGGTCAGGCTGTAAGTTCTGTTGACAAAGTGTATTACAACGGCTCCTACGGCATTAACTCCAACTGGGTGTTATGGAACGGAAACAAGAACTGGAACAACGTAAAACTGTATAAACTAAACGAGAAAGCACAAGAACTCGACAGCATTGTATATGCACATAACCTGTATGAGCAGATAACAAAGCTGTATATCCAGATACTATACTCCAAGGAGGCTATCGGAGTAATGAAGGAAAGTCTTAAAAAGAGCAAGAAGAACGAAGAACGCGGACAGGCGATGCTCGACGTGGGAAACATGAGTAAGGCAGACCTTGCGCAATTGACAGCACAAAGAGCACAGGACGAATATAACGTCGTTGCCGCCGAGAGCACTATGAAGAATTTCAAGAGACAGCTTAAAGAGCTGCTCCAGATAGCCGACAGCGAGCCCTTTGACGTCATAGCGCCAGAGATGACCGACGAGATGGCACTAAGGGCGATACCCAACGTGGATATGGTTTTTGCTTCGGCTATGGAACAACGTCCCGAGATAAAGAAGGCAGAAACGGATATCGACATCAGTAATATGAAGATAAAGATAGCACGAGCAGGTCACATGCCTACACTTAGTTTCAATGCAAGCGCTATCACCAACACCACTTCAATGAAAAACGACAAGTGGGGAAGCCAGATGAAGACAAACTTCAATCTGGGTGCAGGACTGTCGCTGAGCATACCTATCTTCGATAACAGAAGTACGAAAACAGCTATAAGGAAGGCGCTGTTGGACAAACAGAGTTCAATAATAGCGCTGGAAAACGAAAGAACAGCAATATATTCAGACATTGAGAATTACTGGCTCGAAGCTACCAACAACCAGGACAAGTACAAGGCGGCAAAGGTGAGCAGCGAGAGCTACGAAGAGAGTTACAAGTTGCTTTCGGAACAGTTTGAATTAGGACTGAAGAATATCGTGGAACTGATGACTGGCAAGTATAACCTGCTCAACGCACAACAGACGGAGCTGCAGAGTAAATACCTCGCCATATACAACATCAGCATGCTGGAATTCTACCAGGACGGAGCAATAAACACTGAAAATTACGGAAAGAAATAAAAAAACAGATAAAGATGAAAGGAAATAAGAAACTTTGGATAGCGATATGCGCAGCCGTAGTAGTAATACTGATACTGTGGCTCGCCATCGGCGGAAAGAAGGAAGAGAAAATAACCTTCGAAACAGAAAAGGTACAGATGGGTGACGTCCACACCACCATCACCGCCACAGGAACCATAGAACCTGTAACCTCAGTCACCGTAGGTACACAGGTCAGCGGTATCGTTGCTCATCTCTATGTAGATTACAACAGCATAGTGAAGAAAGGACAGGTCATTGCGGAACTCGACAAGACAAACCTTACCAGCGAACTTGCGGCAGCAAAGGCTAACCTGAGCAGCGAACAGAGTAACCTTGACTTCCAGCAGGCAAACTTCAACCGCTACCAGACGTTGTACAACAAAGGACTTGTAAGTGCTCACGACTACGAGAATGCCCGACTGACATATTTCCAGGCACGCGAGAAGGTGGCATCAGCACGTCAGACTGTCGCGAAGGCACAGACTAATCTCGGTTACGCCACCATCACCTCACCTATCGACGGCGTTGTCCTTAACAAAGCTGTGGAAGAAGGTCAGACGGTAGCATCGTCATTCAACACTCCGGAACTGTTCGTCATAGCGCAGGACCTTACCGATATGCGTGTCATTGCCGACATCGACGAGGCTGACATCGGCGGTGTGAAGGAAGGACAGCGCGTAACATTCACCGTTGACGCCTTCCCCGATGACAAGTTCGAGGGTCGTGTGACACAGGTGCGCCAAGAGGCGACGACAACAAGTAATGTGGTTACCTACGAGGTGGTTATCTCGGCACCAAACGCCGACCTAAAGCTGAAGCCCGGACTTACTGCCAACGTCACCATATACACTATGGAGAAGAACAACGTGATGACAGTATCTACGAAAGCACTGCGCTTCACCCCGAACCCGGCAATACTCACTGATGACCAGAAGATTGAGGACTGCGAGGGACAACACAAGCTATGGACTAAAGAAGGCAACACCTTCAAGGCTCACAAAGTAGAGGTGGGTACCACAAACGGTGTAGTTACAGAAATTATAAGCGGCATAGGCAAGGGAACGGAAGTGCTTACTGAGTTCAATATCAGCAATAGTGGCAAAGAGGAAGAACAGACAAGCAATCCTTTCATGCCGAAGCCAAGAAACAACAAGAACAACGGCAACAACAGCAATAACAAGAAATAACCGTTATGGAAGAGGCGAAAGAAAACAGAAAGGTAGTCATAGAGCTACAGAACGTCAAACGCTACTTCCAGGTGGGCAGCGAGACGGTAAAGGCGCTGCGTGGCGTATCGTTCAAAATCTACGAGGGCGAGTTCGTCACCATACAGGGAACATCGGGCTCTGGTAAGTCAACGCTGCTTAACCAGCTGGGTTGTCTGGACACACCAACCAGCGGCGAATACTTCCTCGACGGCGTCTCGGTACGTACTATGTCGAAGACACAACGAGCACATCTGCGTAACAGGAAGATAGGTTTCGTGTTCCAGAACTATAACCTACTGCCGAAGACCACAGCGGTGGAGAACGTAGAGTTGCCGCTGATGTACAACTCGGAGGTTTCTGCCAAAGAGCGACGCGAGAAAGCTGTCAAGGCGCTGCAGGCAGTAGGTCTGGGCGACAGACTGGAACATAAGTCCAACCAGATGTCAGGAGGACAGATGCAGCGTGTGGCTATAGCGCGTGCGCTGGTTAACGACCCCGCCGTGTTGCTTGCCGACGAGGCTACAGGTAACCTCGACACCAGGACATCGTTCGAAATGCTTGTGCTCTTCCAGGAGCTTTATCGTCAAGGACATACCATAATCTTCGTGACACACAATCCGGAAATAGCAGAGTATTCAAGTAGAAACATCAACCTGCGCGACGGAAAGATACGCGAGGACACCATAAATAAGAATATCAAGTCTGCAGCAGAAGCTCTCGCCGCGCTGCCAATACCACAAGACGATTAACAGATGAACATATATAATCTTTTCAAAGTAAGCCTGCGAGCAGTTGCCAACAACAAGATGCGCTCCTTCCTCTCCATGCTGGGTATCATCATCGGTGTGGCGGCTGTCATCATTATGATGGCTATAGGACAAGGTTCCAAGGAGAATATTCGCAAGGAGCTGTCAACGATGGGCACCAACCTTCTCTCCATTCGTCCCGGAGCCGACATGCGAGGCGGAGTAAGACAAGACCCGTCGAGCATGCAGACGCTGAAGCCTGCTGACTATCAGCGCATCATGGCGGAGAAGAAATATGTCACCAACGTATCGCCGGAAGTTACCGCCAGCGGACAGGTCATCTACGGCAACAACAACACCAATACTACTGTATATGGTGAAAGTCCTGAGTACTTAGACATAAAGCTATGGACCATCGAGGACGGAGAATGTTTCAACGAAGAAGACGTCCACAAAGCAGCAAAGGTAGCCGTTGTGGGAAAGACTATCGTTGACGAGTTGTTCGGAGATAATATAGACCCTATAGGCAAGGTAATTCGTTTCAAGTCTATACCGTTGCGCATAGTGGGTGTTCTTAAATCGAAGGGCTACAACTCGTGGGGTATGGACCAGGACAACGTCATCATTGCGCCCTACACCACCGTTATGAAACGTATTGCAGCACAGACATTTTACTCGAGCATAGTATGCTCGGCAATAACAGAAGAGCTCTCTGATGCTGCCATCGAGGAACTGACACAGATTCTGCGCGACAGTCATAAACTGAAAGGCGATGCTGAAGACGACTTCACCATACGTTCGCAGGCAGAGATGATGGAGACGATGTCAACAACTATGGACACGGTGACGCTGATTCTCGTCGTTGCGGCAGCCTTCTCGCTGCTCGTTGCCGGCATAGGCATTATGAACATCATGCTCGTTAGTGTTACGGAGCGTACGAAGGAGATTGGTCTGCGTATGTCTGTCGGCGCCACAGGTCCTGTAATATCGTTACAATTCCTCATAGAGTCGGTACTTATCTCCGTCACCGGCGGACTGTTAGGTATCATTGTGGGCTGTTCGGCGAGTGCAGCCCTCGCATCGGCAGGCATGCCGTCGAGTGTTCCGGCTTGGTCTGTCTATGTATCATTCCTCGTTTGCGTCTTCATCGGCGTACTTTTCGGTTATATCCCTGCCCAGAAGGCAGCAAATATGGATCCTATTGAAGCTATTCGTCATGAGTAAAAACAAGAAAAATATCTACTACACATGTGCTGCGATACTTGCTGCGGCATGTTTGGTCTTGGTGTATTATTATTTCTTCTCACCAATGTCAACGTCAGACAAGACGTGTTACATATATATTGACGACAACGACAATATAGACTCTATTTATAAAAAGGTGGGAGACGTCTCCAATGTGCATTCCGTGATGGGCTTCCGCACGTTGGCAAGACATTTCGACCTTGACGACAACATCCCTACGGGTCGTTATGCCCTTGAGCCTTCGGATGGTGCCTTCATACTGTTACACCACATCCGTAATAAAATGCAACAGCCGCTGTCACTAACAATTCCTGAAGTGAGGACACCGGAGAAACTGGCTGCATACTTAGGAGAGAAGCTGATGATTGACAGCGCCACCGTTATAAAAGCTTTCAACGACACGAATGTGTGCCACAGCTACGGTCTTGTGCCCGAAACAATGATAACGCTCTTCATTCCTAACACCTACGAGGTATATTGGGACACGTCGATGGACAAGTTCCTGAGAAGGATGCAACAGGAGAGCCGTAACTTTTGGGACAAAGGACGTATGGCAAAAGCTGCCGCCTTGGGACTTACTGTCGAAGAGGTGATGACGCTTGCAAGTATCATCGACGAGGAGACGTCAAACAATGCCGAGAAGCCTATGGTGGCAGGAATGTACCTGAACCGCTTGCAGTCTGGTATGCCTCTACAGGCGGACCCTACCATCCGCTATGCTCTTAACGACTTCACCATTCGTCGTGTACGAAACAATATGCTGTTCGTAAGAAGTCCTTACAACACCTATACCAACAAAGGACTTCCTCCAGGTCCGATACGCATACCGTCGGTAGCAAGTATTGACGCTGTGCTTAATGCTGTCAACCACGATTACTATTATATGTGTGCTAAGGAAGACTTCAGCGGCACCCATAACTTTGCACGCACTTATGCGGAGCATCTGAAGAATGCTGCCCGCTATGCTGAAGCTCTAAATAAAAGAGGAATAGAATAGAAACAAAAACCCCTCCTTGCCGATGTTGCAGGAGGGGTTTTATATTGATTATTTATTTACCTGGAATCTGGTGTCACCGTCTTTGAAGAAAGCGTTAATCTGCTTTGCGGCAGCAATACCAGCGTTGATATTAGCCTCAGCAGTCTGTGCACCCATCTTCTTCGGTGTTGAGAAGTAACGACCCTCAAACTTCTGGAACTCGTCATTAGCGTCAGGCATGATGTCTGTAACAAACTTCAGGTCCTCGCGCTCAGCCATCAGC